>JAYTJD010000184.1:0-1050 GCA_043731405.1 Candidatus Altimarinota bacterium | reverse complement strand
TGTGGGGCAAATGCTCTCACTCAGCTAGCTCATCTCTCTCGTAGCATATTCGCTGCCTGGCGAATAGTGCCTCCAGTTTGGATGAGATCATCGACGATAATCACCCCCTTCCCCCTTGGGTCTCACTCCTTGATAGTTATGATCCTCTTATCTCCGATTCGCTCTTTGCCACATATGATACGACGATCATCTGAGACTCCAGGGAAATATGCACGGAATCTCTTCGCCGCACCATCATCAGGGAATACGATCATCTCATCATCTCAGATATCAAGTAGACTCGTTGTTGTATGGAGCTCGGCATTCATCCAATCAATGTTGAATAGTGATTGCTCGACGAGAGCATGAATATCAAAAATATGAATTGAATTTTTGGAATCTCGCCCTGATGGCAGACTAGAGATCAGGTGTCCGTATGCATGTGCTGTTTCTGTCTTTCACTTTTTCTCTACTCGTTCAGATGTACCCATCGGGAAAAATGGCATGATGATTCGGACTTTGGCAGCCGTATTTTTGACCAGATTGAATAGTGTATTATAGTGTTCGAACAGCTCATCTGCCTGAGAAAAATCTCCAATATAGGTCACATCTTGGTGTTCAATATCATCCTTGACTCCTGGGAATTCCAGATTTGGTGTTCGATCAGGAAATCTCTGAAATTTTACATTTCATTTTCTGAGTTCATTGGGATTTTTCGCGACCAGTGCATCCGCCATATAGTCAAACCGAGGGTGTGCGATGATTGTTTTCATATCGTATATCGGTTAAATAATAAGTGTATTATATACTTTTTATCTATAAATCAAGTTAACTATAGTGCAAAATACTTTTTGTGTTATATTTTGACTCTATGCTCTCTCGTGTTGGCTGTCCTGCGAGAAACGGCTCATCCAGAGTAATCACACAGAGTACGCCATCCACCATACCACCGACTCGCTCGACGAGTCGTGCCGCTGCCTGCATCGTCCCGCCAGTCGCCAAGAGATCATCGATGAGGGCGACTCGCTGTCCTGGGAGGATCGATCACTCCTGCACTGAGATACTATTGGA
>JAYTJD010000183.1:0-1068 GCA_043731405.1 Candidatus Altimarinota bacterium | reverse complement strand
GCAGATATCACAGTATATCTGACCGCTATTGCAGGTACAGTGCCAACAGGTGAATCGATAGTAGCCTATACGATCGAGCCAGATGTCGCGATGATAGTTGACTATACGATCCCGATGGTTCTCGATGCAATGATCCATGAGACCCTCCTCGAGTCTCGAGCCTCTGAGCATGCCGCTCGTATGGTCGCGATGAAAAATGCGAAAGACTCTGCAAATAAAAAATGAGCTTCACTGACACTCATCTATAATAAGGCTCGACAAGGAGCCATCACCAAAGAGGTCTCTGAGATCGTGAGTGGTGTGGAAAGCATGAAAGATATGTAGTAGTATATCACATTATATCGATCATTCTTCAATAAAAAAAAAATTCTCTCCTCGCAATGGAGGTTTTTTTGTATATAATCACGCCCATGAACAATATTAGCAAACAGAAACAACTTATCCTCGTTCGGCATGCACATGCTCTGGAGGGGGTTGATTTTTTTGGATCGGATCATGATGTCCCACTTTCACCCAAGGGGCGAGAATATGCAACTATCGTGACTCGGTATCTCAAACTCGTTGGCATAACTCCGAATGCTGTCGTATCAAGCTCAGCACTCCGCACTAGAGAGACGGCGGGTATTATGGCTCAAGAATACGGAATCACGGATATCAAATATGCAGATGATCTCTATGTTGGAAACAATCCAAAAACCCGACATGCAAATCATATCTATCTTGGTGCTATCCAACAAACTAATCCAGATGTAGAGACACTCGTCATCGTCGGACACAATGACGAGATCACAGAGTTTGCTCGCTATATAACTGATGATGGTATGCCATCTATGAAGAAGTGATCCCTCGTCATCCTCTCGATCCCACCAGATATGAGTTGGAATAATATTGTTCCAGGACACCTCTCGATCCTCTACTACCTCACTCCACAATTTCTCAAACTCGAAGATCTCAAATAGTCATGATATCCAAAAATAAAATTGCATATATTCGTTCCCTTCATGACAAGTCTACCCGACTCTCTGAGGGTATTTTTCTCGTGGAGTGACGCAAGTGTATGGGCGAGTT
>JAYTJD010000182.1:0-2896 GCA_043731405.1 Candidatus Altimarinota bacterium | reverse complement strand
CGATATCTTTTGCTCATTCCATCATTCCAAAGTTTTCAGATGATTTCATTTTGAATTTATCTGTCAATGGTTCTGGTTGTACTGGCTGTGCAACTTGTTGTGTACCTTCTCATTGCTGTTCTATATCCTCTCTATTGATAATAGGCTGTGTTTTTGCCCAATCAATAGACTCCTGAGGGAATATCTCAGGATAGAGTCGTGGTGCTTGACTCGTTGGCATCCCATCAGCGATATCTGAGGCAAGTTGAGCGAATATATAGAGGTCTTGTCATTTCATCTCAGGATAGTTTTTCTCTATATCAGTCGGTTTCATTCCTGCGAGAATATCCGAGGTGATCTGGTAGATTACCTCAGGTGTTTGTCATACTCACTGAGCTGGTCACATAGCTGGAGCCTGTGGTGTATCTTGTACAGGTGAATAGGGTATTTGTGAGAGGTCGGGTCATACTGGAGTCCCTGCTGATGACTGCATAGTTGGAGCTTTGAAACTATCTGTAATTTGTGGAATCTGAAAAGCCCCTGGAATTACAGGAGTGACATTAGATACAGCATTTCAGGACTTAAAAGAGTTCGGAGCTTCCTGTATCGTTCCATCTGACATTTTAATCCGTCCATCGGGCATTGTTGCTACTGCGTAAGCCATATTTTAGAAGTTAGATTACCACTTGCTTATTAAAGTTCCCCATTTTGGTGGGGGCAAACCTGGGGTAGTTGTATTTTTATTTTGAGGTTGTGAGCTGATTTCTCTCACATCACTTGGTATAGCGATTTCTCCTAGGGTAGTTGTATTTTTATTTTGAGGTTGTGAGCTGATTTCTCTCACATCACTTGGTATAGCGATTTCTCCTATATTTCTTCCAGATATATCATTGATTTTTTTTATCTTTGTATTTCTCAGAGATTCATACTCACCCTTAGATGCACCATACTTTGACTTGATGGCATTTACAATATTCTTTTTTGCATCCTCTGAAATAAATTCTTGTCCATTCATAGCCCTATTAACATCCATTGAGAACTTCTCTTTCCAAGTTTGAGAATATTTCTGCACCGTAGCATACTCACCCTCTCGTACTACTGAATCAGGATCCATTGCTTTGGCGAACGCATATATAAGAGCTTGATTATCAGTTGCATTGTCACCTATACTTGCTCGTGATGCAAAGTCAAACGCCTCTTGAGTTTTTTTGAAAGTTTTAGTAACCTGATCAGCATCTAAATCATCTATAATTTGATTGACTCGTTTATATTCAGTATCATCGAGTCATTGACTCCACTTTCCCTCTTTCAATTTTGCTTTGTAGTTATAAACATCCTCGGCTTTCAATCCATTTTGAGTGAGTATCTTTTGATCTACTGATGATATATTTTTAGCATCCATACCATACATAAGATTTTTTTGAGTTTCTGTATACTCTTTTTTTCACTGAACGGTTGGCTTTCCATACATAGTCTGTGCCTCTTCCCCAGATATTGACTTACCTGTTGTCTTATCGAAGAATTTATTATCGAGTACCTCTACGAGATTAGGATCATTCTGAGGATTGTACTGTGAAGCTATTCATATATTGGCATTTTTGGATATATCCACTCATTCATGCTGAACAATAGCTTTTGCGAGTTTATCGAGTGGGATATCAGCAATCCTTGTGTTCTGATTGTATCCTGTAACTTTTACATAGGCATTCACTGCATTCGTATTCTGTTGAGCATTTGGTCAGCTCACCCATCCACTTGCAAATTCAGCAAGGGTTGTAGTTGGTCGTACCCACGAGCTACCTCACGCAATTTTTGTTTTCAGATCAGACATCATTGCCTGCATTCCTGATCCCATACTTGGGAACACTGCGTATGTTCGTCAATTTGGGGACTTGTAGAACCCTGAGGCTCAGAGTTTGAGTGCAATCTCCTTTTGTCCCTGAGTGTCTGCCATTATATTACCAGGATTATTTGCATCCTGTCATACATTGTTAAAAGATCCACTCGTGTTTCTTTTTAGAGAAGAGGTGAAGTCTTGGAGAGAGGTTCACGGATTTATGGTAGATGCTTTATTTACCCAATTCCCGTTTGTATCTTGTACCCATTCAGGTTTTTCTGCCTGATCCTTTTGGTATTCAAATTGATCTTTCTGAAATTCAAATTGATCCTTTTGGAGTCCAAATGATCTGTCTGCATTTTTCTCCTGGTTGAGCTGTTGCATGAACTGGATAGCTGATTGTGTACTTTGTGCTTTCGCCTTGTACTGATCTGCCATAGCCCCTGCGAGTGTTTGCATCTCTGCCGAGTAGACATCTTGTACCTTTTGTATCTGATTGAGTCGTTCCGCTCCTGAGGTGAGGCTCTGTTGGTACTGGGCTACGAGAACTCTTGGATCTACTGCAGATCCATCGGGATTAGTAGCTGAAAAGAGAGCCGATTGATCACCGAGCATCTTTTTTTGTATCTCGCTTGCCTGTTGGCGGAGTCCTGCGAGACGATCATTATAGCCATACTGCTGTCCGACCTCGTGGAGGATATCCGCCTGAGCTGGAGGCTGTACATTCAGCATCGCCGAGTATAACTGCTCAGTATTCATATTGCCATACTGACTTTTTATATCCGCCACTTGTGTCGTGATGCTTCTTGCTGGTGGAGCCTTTACTGGAGGAGTAATTGCCTTTATCGAGCTTGGTTTGATGTAGACGGGAGTTGCCATAGATTTTTAATAAGAATAGGTACCGCCTGATCTGAGCTTGAACCTGATAGGTTGTGTGGTCGTCCCATACAATTTGTCTTGAGCATTCTGCATATTTTGTTCTCTGGTGAGTTGGTATTTAGCAAGACTTGCCTGATTATAGAGTTGATCCCCCTGTGCCTGGAGTGCATTCACTCCGATTGCAGTTCTTGCGGACTGATC
>JAYTJD010000181.1:0-1075 GCA_043731405.1 Candidatus Altimarinota bacterium | reverse complement strand
CATCGTGGTGTATTCCTGGAGTATCGAGGAATATGATCTGGATTCACTTCTCCGCATCAGTATAGATCCCAGGGATGGTCCGCTGAGTGGTCTGTGGGCGATAGGATATCGCACTCACTCGCTCTCCGATGAGAGCGTTGATGAGAGTGGACTTACCAGCATTTGGGCGACCGACGATAGCGACATATCAGACTTTAGGCATTAGAGTGAATTAGGGTTATTATTACTACGAATATACGTATTTTCGAGTAGTCTCAAAAATGATAGTCTCACTTGAATGGATTGGATTTGGTAGAGTCATTCTTGTATAGGTTGAGGAATCATATCCTCAGAAAATATCTGATTCATTTATTTTTTGTTATTGATTCTTTTTCTTGCTTCTGTTATTTTTTTCCTCAGGAGTTCTGATGCTTTGACGGGATTTTGCCAGATCTGTATATCCGCTCCGAATACGACCGTAGGACCCTCCTTGCACCTCCCCTGGCACATACAGGTCTCTATCACTACCTCGTCGTCTCAGTAGCCATAGAACTCTCTATCTGCATCGAGTCGAGTTTTGATGTAGCCGCTTTGTCTCTCGCTACAGGACCTCCCTGTACAGACCTTCACATTGATTGTTTGCATAGGCGTCAGTATAGGGAAAAGTAGGGATTTGGCAAAAGAAAAACCCTTCACGATCGTGAAGAGTTTTCTGATTTTCTGATGGTGCCCGAGGGGGGACTTGGTCGCTCCTCCGGCCGCGACCCGCCTCTCCTCATTGAATATGAATCCCATTCAAGGGATTCATAGAAATCAATTCGGATTCAAGTCCCCGATCCATATAAAAAAGCCCATTTTTACAAATGAGCTTTTTTGAGATTTTCTGATGGTGCCCGAGGGGGGACTTGAACCCCCACACCTTTCGGCATACGCACCTCAAGCGTACATGTCTACCATTCCATCACCCGGGCAAAAAAATCTATGGTGCACCCAGTAGGGTTCGAACCTACAACCAACGGTTTCGAAGACCGCTACTCTTCCAATTGAGCTATGGATGCATGTTCCTTACTTTGGATAAGTAGGCGGATTATAGAGA
>JAYTJD010000180.1:0-7264 GCA_043731405.1 Candidatus Altimarinota bacterium | reverse complement strand
ACCTATTCTTTTGACACCATTTCTTCCATACTTTTGTAACCAAAAGTATCAAAAGTTCTTCTTTGTTGGTTCATTTTGGTATCTGTATTCGACTTATTTTTGGAAATTCGAAAAACTCGGCTTTGCCTCAAACAGTTCCGAATTTCTCCAAAAATCTCATCGACAGATACTCAAAATTTACCAAAGAAGAAGCAAGTAGAGACCACAGATACTCAAAATTCACATAAGGAAGAATCAAAACTAAATCCAACACCAAACATATTTTACCATTAGACTATACCATGAAAAAACACGATATCATAGAAAACATCAAGATCGAAAAACTCATCTTCGGTGGATCAGGACTCGCAACCGCATCCGATGGTCGCAAGATCATCATCTCAGGAGGAGCAATCCCAGATGCGATCGTAGATCTCCGTATTACCAAGTCCAAAAAAAATCACCTCGAGGCTCAGATTTATCGAACGGTGAAAAAATCCCCACTTGAAAAAGCTATCCCAGCGGAGTGGCAGCTCTATGGTGGCTGTAAATGGCTCCCGATCCCATACGACAAGCAACTGGAGATCAAGGAACAACAGATCACTGAGGCGTTCCACTCACTCAAAACGGAGACCACTGAGACCGACTGGCACACGATCATCAGATCTCCAGACTCAGAGCACTACCGCAACAAGGTGGAGTTCTCATGGGGCAAGTATATCTCAGAGCGAGAAGGGATGCATGATGAGTATCGATTTGGATTTCACGTGCAGGGCCAGTTCGATCGGATCGAGGATTGTTGGTATTGTGTACTCGCAGATGAGCTGACGAATCAGGTATTTCAGGGTATCGATGTATTTGCTCGTGGATCCGATCTTCCTACTTATGATCCAAAGACGGGTATATGATTCTGGCGGCACCTCGTCGTCCGTAGAGCCAAGAAGACGGGGGAGATGATGCTCATATTCTCAGTCAATGGAACTTGGGATGTATCAAAAGTCGGAATATCTAGGACGAGAGAGTATTTTTTCACAAAAATGGTTCAAGAACTGTCTGAAAAGTATCCACAGATCGCATCTGTCTACTTCCTCGAGAATACGAGTCGAGCCGATGTAGTGCAAGGGAATCAGATCCTCCTCCATGGATCACCGACGATCACGGATGAGCTCCTCGGACTCACATTCGAGATACAGCCGAAGTCGTTTTTCCAAGTCAATACGCTTGGAGCCGAGAAGCTCTATGGGATAGTGATCGACTCAATACGTAACAAGGGAGGAGTGCTCCTTGATCTCTATGCTGGTACTGGGACGATAGGGATCCTACTCGCCAAATATTTCTCCAAAGTCTACTCCGTAGAGCTCGTGAGCTCATCGAGTGAAGACGGCATACAAAATGCGAACAGAAATAGTGTCACAAATGTCGAATTCGTGAATACAAAAGTCGAGGACTTCGCCAAAAAATTTGCTTCGGAAAATGGCAAAGCTGATACCATCGTCCTCGATCCTCCACGAGACGGACTCCATGCGAGTGCGATCCCTCATATTCTCGCATTCGGAGCTCGTGAGATCATCTATGTCTCGTGCAATCCTGCCACGCTCGTACGAGATATATCTATCATGCTTGGCAGAGATGTGAGTCATCAGACGACCGATACAGATGCTACTGAGATGATGCAGAGTGTGACTCCTATGGACAAAAAAGAAACCAAAACACTCCCACTCTATCGAATATCTGATATCACCCCGATGGATATGTTCCCGCATACACATCATATCGAGACGGTCGTGAGACTGGAGCGAGTGTAGTTATTATCTGATATATGTAGTTAGTATCTCTTTGAGAGTATCTATGACTCCAGTTCGTTTATTTTCAGTGTACATGGTATAGAGAAATGCTTCATTCTTTTTCTTTGTAATTATACTGTGTTGTACCCGTGATGTTCCACCTCCAGTATTGATATCTTGCACAAATGGTACAATGCCACTCCATGCAAAAAATTGACCAATAGGCCTGAACTCTCGTGATCCAATTGGATGAGCGAATATAGTATACGAAAACTCCCCACTTCCACCTCCATCTACATCTTTGATCCAGAAGAATTGAAGAGTATCAGTTCGCCACGTATAGAAAATATTACCAGCATCTGGTCCAAATGTGGCACCGATACAAGGATTCTCATGTCATCGGAATTCTTCTGTTCAGCCATTATTCCTGAGGAGATCTCATTGAGGCAAATATACTGTTTCGGGTTCTTTAATTATCTCTATGCTTCATGAATATGTGTCCAAATAGGATAGAATTATCCATTTTCCATATTCGGATCATGGCTCTCTGATGTCTTTTGACGTTATGATATGACATTTGTTCGACTCACCAGTATATTGCATAGGAAGATATGGAGCACCATCAACAACAGTATAGATATCTTTTAGATCTATTTCTTCCTTGAGAGATTGTATCAGAATACGAGCTAGTTCATCCGTTCTAGATGTATGTATTTCCTGAGCTCGCCAGGATTCGAGTTTTGATATCATACAATTGCGATATTCGATATATTCTTTTCATTCACAAGAGAGCATGCTGGATGATAGAAAATCAGAAACATTTTGTGACTCTGTAGTGGGCATATAATCTTCAATTCAGAATTGCCCCAGAATACTCCTTACTTGCCACTCTCGCCTCTCATCAATAGAAATCTCTCTTATTGGAGTATCTGCGATATCAGTAGTCTGTTGTTGCAATGGATTGCAAGCAGTCAGAACGAGAAGGAGTGAGAATAGTAGAGTATAGTGCATATTTGCAAGTCTATTTTTTTGACTATGAAAAGCAAATTGTAGTTTTTCACTCAGTATTTACAAAAGTACGCTTATTCATATCATTCCTGTATGCATACACACCTCACTGCCCTCATCTCGCGTCTCCCATCAGATAATCTCATCACGATCACTGGAGCGACCGCATCACTCCGTAATGGAGATGTCCATTATCCATTTCGTCAGGACTCGGATTTCCTCTATCTGACTGGACTGTCGGTACCTGGTTTGGTGTTGACAGTATCACCACGAGCAAATCAGGAACCTGGATTGCTTCGTCCCTCGCAATGACAGGAACAAGAAGTTATCCTCTGGAGGGAGGCAATCACAGATCTGGATAGAGTCTGGGGTTCAGACAAGATCTCAGATGATGAGATAGTTCGTATTGCGGGGATCACGGATATCCGAGATATCGGAGGATTGGAGGTGTATAGTGCCTGTCATCGCGAAGCATGAAGCAATCCAGAAAATGAAAAAGGAATACCTTATACTGACTGGATTGCTTCGCAGGCTCGCAATGACGAAACAGAAAAAACAGACTGGAAAACCATAGTTCACTCACTCCGCCTCATCAAGACACCCGATGAGATCGAGAAAATCAAAAAAGCTATAAGTGGTTCTCAAGAGGCATTTTCTAATATCGAGTCGATACTATGACCGTGAATGTATGAATACGAGATCGAGGCGGAGATCGCTCGCATTTTTCGCTCACATCATCTGATCGAGGCGTATCCGAGTATCGTCGCGTCAGGGGCAAATGCATGTGTCCTCCACTATACGGCTCACATGAGACAAATCGAGGAGGGAGATCTCGTCCTCATCGATGCAGGAGCCGAGTATATGGGATACGCGAGTGATATGACTCGGACGTTCGTCGTGGGATGAGTCTACGCTCCTCGGCAGCTCGCCATCTATGAGGCAGTAGAACGCGTCAAAAAGATCGCCGAACATACCCTCAAACCAGGAATATCTCTGACTGCGTATGAGCTCATTGTGAGAACCGCGATGAATGGCGAACTCAGAGCTCTCTGACTCATATCGCAGGATGCGAGTGAGGATGAGATAATACGTCTCTCTCGGAAATACTATCCACACCGCACCTCCCACTTCCTCGGACTCGATGTCCATGATGTTGGTCCTCGTGACGCTATCCTCGTTCCAGGGATGGTCCTCACGATCGAGCCCGGTATCTATATCACAGAGGAGGCGATTGGGATCAGAATCGAGGATGACTATCTGATCACAGAGTATTGATGCGAGAGGCTTTCATAGAAAAAATATTGAAAAAATCAGGTATATCCATATAATATGGATCCTTATCCTCTAATATATCACACTATGAAACTATTCACACTTGTTGCTGGATATATTGCTGGTCTTGCCATAGCAATGAAATATCGAAAAGACAACTGAACCTCCAAGCTCGATTCACTCAATCCTATGAGGTCAAAACTCGATAAATTTATCGATGAAGTGGTGGATATCCATAGGACAGCCTTCTCCGATGTAAAAGAATTCGCAAAAGAGAACTTCGATGATGTTGAGAACTTCGATGATCTTCAGAAAAAAGTCTCAACTATGGTAGGAGAATTCTCCGGAACACTGGAATGACATATCGAAAATGCAAAAAAAGCAGGAATCACCAAAAAAGATGAACTCCTCAAGGTAGCACAGGCTTTCTACACTAAAAATGAATCCACTCTAGAATCTGCCAAGGCAAAAGCCGCTTCATTCACAGGGATTCCTGAGGCAACGATCGACTCATGGATCGCTACTGCTCGACGAGAGCTCAGCTCGACATACGAGACGATCCAGTCACAGTTCCAGGCTCCAGTTGCCAAAAAGACTCCAGCTGAGACACCAGTAGCCAAAAAGGCTCCAGCCCCAAAAACCCCAATAGTATAACTCTCTCGGGTTCCAGTGGTTCCCGTGAAAAGATACCGATTTCTGGTATCTTTTTCTCTCTATAGGTCTCATCCTAAAAAACTATAACCTAATCAGCTAATCTGCTACTCAATATGACAACACAAGATCCAACACAACAACAACCACAAGATCCATCCATCGTCGATGAACTCGAGGTGATTGCCGAGCAGGCAGGAGATGATACGAACAGTATCGGCAAAGATACCCCCATAGATCCAACTGAACAGATTACTCAACTCCAGGCCTCACTCGCCAGATCTCAGGCTGACTATGCGAATCTACTCATGCGAGTCGAGCGGGACAAGGCGGATATGGCATTTTTTCTCTCGTCGAAGATGCTCGCACCACTCCTCACTCAGATCGACAATCTCGAACGAGCTGTCGCACTCAAGACAGGAGTCGAATGAGATACATTCGTCGATGGGATCCGTTTGGTGCTCTCAGGATTCCAGCGGTTCCTCGAATCACAGGGGGTCACAGCATTTGCCTCTATCGGACAAGAGGTCGATCCAGATCGTCACGATGTGATGACTGAGATGTCAGGAGAACTCGGTAAAATAGTACAAGAATTCGAGAGATGATATATGCTCCGAGATCGGGTACTCCGTCATGCGAAGGTGATCGTCGGCTCAGGTAACGAGTAAAAAATCCTAAATCCCCATATCCCCATGCAATCAACGATCCGAGAAATCCTCCTCAAAATCGAATCCCTCAATAATGACCTCAAGTGAGAATATGATCGACTCTCGGAGAAGTATGGATTTATATTACAACAAAAAAAAGTCGTATTCCTCGAGATGTTCGCAAACAAAAATAAAGCTAAGAAAACTCCCCTCTATCGATATCTGATTCCTACCAAGTGGATCCATGTTCGCTATATTCTCTCGATCCCATTTATCTATGGGATCATCATTCCGACGATTTTTCTCGATATCTGCCTGAGTACCTATCAGCTCGTCGCATTCTCTCTCTATCGGATCCCACATGTCAAGCGATCAGAATATATCACCTATGATCGCAGATTCCTCGACTATCTCAATCTACTGGAGAAGATCAACTGCCTCTACTGCAGCTATGTAAATGGAGTATTTGCCTATGCACTCGAGATCGGTGCTCGTACGGAACGGTATTGGTGTCCACTCAAGTCGGCTCACAAGCCTCGATTTGCACACGGATGGTATCGTGACTTCGCTGACTATGGTGATCCTGATGAGTGGCACAACAAGATGAAACACGAAGATGGGATGTTCGTTGATTCATTCGGTGACAAATATTCGATCAAATAATTCCATTTATAACCTATATATCCATGAAAAAACTCATTTTCTCAATTTTCCTATTTCTCTCTATTGCTCCTCATGCTTTCGCAGGAGCCGATACCGATGCAATATGTGCTGACAATACTCTTTCTTGACCAGTCTATAAGAATATAACAGTAGTATATCCAGCAAATGAGGTTTCAGTACAAGATGTCCGAAAGGAGTATATAGCCAACTGAGAACCGATTTTATATTATGTAGTAAATGTACTATCAAACACAAAAATAGATATGTATATGTGAAAGTATACTGAACGGGCAGAGCTATATTCGTATAATTGCAAAACACAACAACCTCAACTCTTATCTAGATACACAATTGGAGCAGTTTGAGAATGGTATGGTATTGATCAAATAATTCAAAATAATATTGTTTTGAGGCGATATCAATCCGCTTCAGATGAAGGTTGATCACTTGCTGTGTCTATATTTTCTACATCAGCCAAGAAAACACTCTTTACTATTAGTAATAAAAATAAAGCCTTCTATCAAACAACAGTGACAGGATTTGTTGATGGAAGCTGAGCATGGTATCTCTACTTTGCTCAACCCTGATATGGATATGATATGGATAATGACTCAGCTTTATTTCGTATAGACAAAAAAACGAAAAAAGTCACAAAACTCTAGTTGCTTTTTTGAGATTTATTATCATAATCAGGGGTATATGAGAACCCACCAGTATCGTGATATCATCTGTACAACCTGTACTTGCCGACACCTCTCGGCGGATGATATTTTCGATGAGGTACGACAAAAGGAACCAAAAATCGGACGAGCCACTGTATACCGCAATATCGAGGCGATGGCTGAGGAGTGAGTCCTTCGCAGGTTCCCTGGTATCAACGGCAAGACCTACTATGAGTGCAATGATGCGACGCATGCTCATCTGGTCGATGATGAGACTGGGATGTTCTGTGATTTCCCGATGTCGAACATCTCTGTCGAGAATATTCCTGATGGCTATGAAATAGCTGAGATTCGTATCCAAATTCGCAAACAATAGTATGAAATCTGTCATTTCTCTCCAACATCTCTCGAAAACTATCGGTAAGTCCAATATCCTTTCCGATATCTCGCTCACTCTCAAATCTGGAGAGGTATTCGGATTCCTTGGTCCCAATGGTGCTGGTAAGACGACGACCATGAAGGCGATCCTCGGTATCATCGATGCTACCAGTGGTATGGTCGAGATCCTCGGGAAGTCACCACGAGATACGAGTGTACA
>JAYTJD010000179.1:0-2931 GCA_043731405.1 Candidatus Altimarinota bacterium | reverse complement strand
TCACGGAGGTATTCGCGAAGTCCGCTCTAGCAACTGGATATATCATGGGCGAGATGAGGAAGTGTATGTCCGAGTCACGAGCCGAGCTATCGCCGTATGCTCCATTCCTCCTCTCAGTATTTGTTCCCGAGGAGAAGATGCGAGAGATCATCGGTAAGGGTGGTGAGACGATCCAAGGTATCGAGAAAGAGTTCGGAGTCGAGGTCAATCTCGAAGACAGCGGAACCTGTACGATCACGGCTCGGGATCAGGTCAGCGGCAAGGCGGCACTGGACTTCATCAAAAATATCCTCAAAGATATCGAAGTCGGTGACATCTACGAAGGCAAGATCGTGAAGATCCTCGATACGGTCGGTGCGATCGTCGAGATCGCCAGAGGCAAGGAAGGTATGGTACATATATCCAAGTTCGGAGTTGCAGAACGAATAGCAAATGTAAATGATGTCGCAAAAGTCGGAGAAATCATCAAGGTCAGAGTCTACTGAGTAGATAAGGAGAAGGGACGAATTGGACTGGAGAAAATTGTAACTCCTGTTTAATTATGTTACAATCCACTGTAGTTTTTTCATATGAGGATGGACTCAGTCAGCTCATCGGAGCTAACTATCCAGAATCAATCATAGCGAATAACATGACTGATTTTCTGTGAAAAGTGTCAAAAGAGGTAACTGGGATTTTGATTATCGGAAATTGAGATGATCCCCTCTTAGGGATTGATAATAATGCGAAAGATCTGATTCATATATGTGCTCTGACCGGTATAACAAAACCACCATGAGTCCCAGATTCTCACTTTCATCCGTTTGATTCTGATACATTCCTCACAATAATTCGAGGTATTGTAAATCCAGTGCAAATCCTATCTACAAAAAACTAACTTATAGCATCTCTACACGGGCTAGTATAATCTGCAATTTTGGTGAAAAATCCTCTTCCGTATATTCGAGAGAGGATTTTTCTTTTACATTTTGTTGGATACGGATATAATTGGGAAAATCCAGATAGTCAGATTCTATCATCTCACCTGCTACATCTATGTCCTACCCTACTCTCGACGCTATAGTCCTCTCGACGATCGATCTCTATTGAGAGCAATCGGATCTCCCTCAGCTCGATCTCAGTGGATTCCAGACGCCACTCGTAGTAGGGAGTGGCAATGGGTACTATACGGGACGGATACTCTTTCGGAATCTTGGAGCATTTTTCGCTACGGAGTCGGAGGTGGATAACAAGCTTGCGAATATAGACTCGATCACGGATATCGTCGTCATCTCTGCATCAGGCGAGAAACACGCACCGATCATATTGAACACTGCGAAGCAACACCAGAAGAAAACACTCCTCATATCATCGAGTGCGAAGAGCTCTGGACGAGATATCGCCGATCAAACGATCGTGATGCCCAAGATCCGAGAGCCATACACCTACAACACTTCGACATATTTTGGCTATATGCTCGCCGAGACTCCAGATCTCGATCTCGTGAAACTGAGAGAATTCATCACCAGAACACTAGAAAATGAAATAGCGAAAATCAACTTCGCTGAGTATTCGAGTTTTTTTATCGTGATTCCCAACGAATTCGTCCTCCTTAGAGAGATGTTCGAAACCAAGTTTATCGAACTGTTTGGACGCAAGGTTGCGAGAGATATATTCTCATACGAGCAGATGAAACATGCGACGACAGTAGTACAAGATGCGAGAGAACTCTTCCTCTGTTTTGGCAATACAACTGGTATAGTATATGGATCCAACCAGATTGATCTTCCCATATTTGACTCAACGAGTTATGCGGCGATGATGCTCGTCGGATACTACACAATTGGAAGAATACAGTCGGCTCTGCCTCCGTATTTCATGGAATCGATCGAGGACTACTGCATCCGAGCCAAGACACAGAGTGGGTTCAATATCGCTCCATGGGTGGAGGCATAGATATCGGGCTTTTCTTTTGGATTTTTTGGGTTTTCCTCTATACTCTGCGGCATGAATACTACCAAAAATCTCTACGCATTCACCCTCGGTCGTGAATGGAAAGTCTCCCTCGCTGAGCTATTTGCACTCTGGGGCACTGACGCATACCAGTCACACACCGAGACGATTGCCATATTCCAGATCATCGGATACTCGGTCGAACAACTCCAACGCAAGTTCCTCACTATCGGAGGATCGATCCGGATCATACAGATCCTCGGAGATACCACGCCCGCATCATTCCCGACGGACGTGATCGAGTTCATGACCGCTCAAAAAGGAACTGGGAAGATCGACTTCGCACTCGGGTCATATGGAGTCGAGTTCCGTCTCTCGGATATCGGACTCAGGATCAAAAAAACAATGCAAGATACCGGATCGAGCATCCGTCTCGCCAATGTGAAAAACGAGAATATCAATGCAGCTAGCTTCAAAAAAGAAAAACTCGCAAAAACAGGATATGAATACTCGATCATACAGATGCTGGGAGATTGTTATGTCGGACGGACTCTCGCCTGTCAGGATATCGATGCCTATGCGAAAAGAGACACCGCGAAGTCTCGTGATATGATCACCTGAATGATGCCACCCAAGCTCGTCCAGATGATGATCAATATCGCAACTGCATGAGAGAATCTCGCTAATAAATCAAATCCTATCAGTATCTATGATCCGTTCTGTGGTCTCGGGACGACGCTCATCGAGGCTGCGAATATGGGGATCACTCGTGTCTATGGGACTGATCTCTCTCCTGATATGGTGAGATCTACGGAGTCTAGTCTCGCTGAGTATATAGCTGAGGAGCTCGTCTGGCAAGAGCGGATACTCAAGGTCGGAGGTACTCCGAACAAGGATTTTTCAGATTTCCAGAGCAAGGTATTGCAACTCGATGCTCGTGATGTCTCCACCGCAAAGAATAAGCTCGAAATCCCTGGAATCCCATTCTCAAATATAGTA
>JAYTJD010000178.1:0-2938 GCA_043731405.1 Candidatus Altimarinota bacterium | reverse complement strand
GGGGATTGGTTTTGAATACTATTTCGTATGAAATCTACTAATTTTTTGCATTGAGTAGACTTCCCCGACCCAGCGATGCCTTCGAATACTATGTACATTATTCCTTGATGAGAGATATGAATTGTCACTGATCGAATATATCGGAACTCATCTTGCGAAACTGTGATCGGAATTCTCGAACATAGATATCTCACTCATGCACACCATCTACGAGAGTGAGTTCGACAGAATCTACGAGTCCTTTATCAAAAAACTGATTATAGAGAGATCATCCTCCGATAAGATAGCATTTCTGATCACTCTCAGTTTTTATCCTAGATATAAAACTCTCAATACTAGAATAACACTCCACTCACTCGATTGCCTCTCGAGTGATCACTATATTGCGTCGCCCTGGGAGCGGTCTTACCTTGTCTGGAAGCGACAAGTAGGTATTCTTACCCATGACTACAATTCCTCAGAGTGTGAGCTCTTTGAATCTCTTCATATCTTCGGGAATGTGCCATGGCAGAGCATTTCTCGCTCAGATGAGGAGCGAGTGATCCATTGCCAGTATTGCGGTGATATGCATGGTTTTATTTTTTATCTTCACCATCACGTCCGACCATCCCACCCACTATGGCCATAACTGCCTTGATTGGTGGATGTGGATCGTAGTCCTCGAGGATGATATGATGGAAATCGAGGTCATCAATACTCTTGAGTGATGGATCGATAGTGATTTTTGGTAATCTTCTCGGTTCACGAGTCAGTTGCTCTCGCATCTGATCGAAGTGGTTCTCATAGATATGTACATCTCCGAATGTATGGATCAATCCTCCAGGCTCTACTCCGAGAAGATGAGCAAATATATGCACAAGGAGTGAGTATGATGCAATGTTGAATGGTACACCGAGAAAGAGATCAGCTGTTCGCTGATAGAGTTGGCCATAGAGTTTTCCATCTTTGATCGAGTATTGAGAGAATCCGTGACAGATCGGGAACTTCGATGCTTCCTCTGGCTTCGCCATAGAGTAGAGGTACTCAGGATTCCAGGCAGTGAGACAGCAGTTACGAGCGTATGGGTCTTCTTTGAGTTCCTTGAGTATCCATGCAATCTGGTCGATAGTACGCTCTGGATCCTTGGTCGGCCAACGACGCCAAGCCTCAGAGTAGATCTTCGGGAGCTCACCATGAGTACGAGCGAAGTCAGCATCTTCGAGGATCTTGGCGATGAATTCATCCTTTGTCATCGCAGATTCTGTTCATTTTTTGACCTTACCATTGTAGATATAGTATGGATAGTCATCCCAGATGTGCACATTATTCTCGACGAGGAATCTGATATTGGAGTCCCCTCTGAGGAACCAGAGGAGCTCAGTGACGACTCATTTCCAGTAGACTTTTTTAGTGGTGAGAAGTGGGAATCCATCCGTAAAATCAAACCGAAATTGTCGACCAAAAAAACTATTGGTCACGTCCCCACTTCCGAGATCGACATTGCGGATACCTGACTCCATGAGCTCGCGACCGAGATCGAGATACTGTTGTTCTGGGTGGATAGACATAGTAGAGAATTAGATAATCTGCCAAGAAGTATATGCAAGATAGAGAAAATACAAAGCGAAAATCGCAATGGTAGTAAGAAGTATATACCTAAGTAATTCATCTCCTATTTTGATAATATGCTTGGTACCGAAGTGTCCTCATATCAACATACCGAGTCCGAGAGCTAGAGCCCAATCAATTCGGTATACTCATGCGGACAGTATGCCGAGAAGTGTTCCAATGAACCAGAAAAAAGCAAGTACACTCGCAATTCATTTGGATTGGAGAGGCGTGAGCCTGAGAATGAGAGTATTGTTAAAGTAATACCATACTCATGAGCCTGCTGGGAAGAGATTTCCTACAATTGAGAGTACAAAATAACCCAGAAATCCACTATATTTTCGTGAATCAGATATTTTACCAGGTACAGATACTTTACGAAAAGTAGATACAAAAGTCAGAATCAACATACTCAGACCACATCCGAGATACATGATAGTATCAGAGAGTGAGACTATAAAATATGAGCCGAGGAAACTCCCTATCATCAATGCAATACCACCTCCAAATATGAGATCTTTTGGTATATGTCCTCATTTATGAAAATGGTAGACTCACCCCAAAGTATCACCTATCTTACCGAGCTTGAATGTGATCCCCGCCATCTGAGGTGGCATCCCTAGAGAGGCCAATAGTGCTATACTCAGAGCTGATACACCTCCAGATGAAAAACTCCCGAAATAAGCAGAGATAATCCCAATAAAAAAGATGAAGTATAGATTTGAGTCCATTACTCTATAGTGAATACATTGTCAGTTCCATAGTATTCTGCCCAGTTTTTATTATAAAAATCAAACATTCGAGCGAGTCGAGCTTGATCGAGCTCATGATAGCCGAGTGACTCTATCATAGCGAGGAGCTCAGTGCGAGTCGAGTCCACGATGACTACATCATCGATCACACGTTCGAACTCTGCGAGATATCCATATCAGGCATTCTTGTCGAGACAGAGGACAGTATCACTATCGAGCTGATACCCCTCACGCTCACGTGACCACTTCGCTTGGTAGGTGAATCCTGCTCCTAGAACAAAAGTATCCATCTCTTCGATCGTCATAGGTGCGAGGTCTACTTCCCACTCGATACGAGCTGTACCGTTCGAGCTCGACTCATCATTCACAGTTGCTTTCACTACGATGATCGTCTGCGTAGGAGTACCACGAGTACGTACAGAGAATCCTTTTGCGATATCTCGTATATTCTCGAGTTTTGATTGCTCTGATGGACTCACAAGAGGTCAGAATGTAGAGAGGAGTTCCTGGAGTGACCCACCCTGGAAATAGTGATTCCTCTGACTCTCGGAATAGCTGTAGAGAATATCTGGAAATCAATCCTGAATTCGATCCATGAA
>JAYTJD010000177.1:0-7335 GCA_043731405.1 Candidatus Altimarinota bacterium | reverse complement strand
CGCTCGTGATGGTTGCTGTGTGATTGATATTGCTACCGATGATCCAAGCAGATATGACGATGGCGATACCGATGATGAGTGCTGAGTATGAGGTATTCATAGTAGGTAGAGTAAGGGTAAATATAGAAATAAAAAAGACTAGAATTCCTATAAAAATAGTATAGGAAGAAGCGAGATGAAATCAATAACAATAAAAATCATCCATATTTTTGCATTTCTCTCGAAGTTCAATATCATAGGCTCAATATTACACTTCTCATATGTTTGGTACCAAGCCCAAAACCATAAAAAAGAAAAAAATCCTATTCATGGCTGCGGTAGGGTCATACAATCTTTGAGATGAACTGATACTCAAGCTCGAGGTACAGTTCATCCAAAAACACTATTGAGAGAATATCAGTATAACGGTTTTCACATATGATCCTGCGAGTACTCTCATCAGGGACTCGAGTATCATATATGCATCCTATTTTCCCAACGATATCCGCCATCATTTTTTTCGCAATATCGGGTATTTTTTCCACAATATTTGGCTCATTGCTCGTGCAGATGTCCTCATAGTGGGTGGCGGCGGTATCATATTTGATAATGAACCAGGAGTCTCCGTATGGTGGCTATTCACACAGTGGTCGATACGGATCAAGACAGCGAGGATATTTCATACCATACTCTTATTCTGGGGAATAGGGCTCGAGCTCACAGATGTGACGAACAAGATGCGGCTGAAGTCACTATTTGTCCCTGGAGATCTCCTACTCGTACGAGACAGTCAGAGCAAGTGACTCCTTGATGCTCTCGAGATCCCATCCATACAGGTACATGATATAGTGTATCTCTATGATGTACCAGAGCTCGCAAAGCCTATATCTCCAGTTAAACTCGTAGGTATCTCTATTCGATGAGGATTCCTCGGGTATAGAGATGTAGTGATACCAGATATGTATGACCGTCTCGTAGCTATGGGATACAAGCCTATATTCCTCGTATTCTCGACAAGCGGAGATGAAAGCCAGAACGATACAGCGTATATACGCAAAATAATGCTCGGAAGAACCTACAATACCACAAAAAATATCACTCAGACGCTCGATATGATTCCATTTCTCTATGCGATGATCGGTATGCGACTCCATGCTGGTATCCTCGCGTGTGTCCATGAGATTCCATATCTACCGATATCATATGGACCCAAGACAGATGATCTGATATCTACTCTTGGTATCGAGCATCTTGCCCTGATTGCGAAGAGTATCACTATTGAGTGATTTGATTCGAACTGGCAATCACTCGAGACGAATTATGCAGACGAAAAGACGAATATGAGAAACAAACATATCTCTATCCGAGAACAGCTCATCAAAAATCTCCGAAACATCTAAAGATTTCTATATATTTGCGATTTTTTTGATTTTTATTATACTGTCGCGGTATTTTATTCGCACTTTATAGGTATATATTACACTCACTTTTTATGCAAAAAAAACTCATCGTTATATCCCTCATCCTCGTCTCGCTCTCAGCATGTACGATGCCATGGAGTAAGCAGGATACATCATTCCAGTGACTCTACCGAGCCAATATCCATGCGACCATGAAGTCCATCGATGAGCTCGGACAACTCCTCGGGATCAATCGTCACGAGAGTATCGAGGGGACTATCTTCTCTCACATACAGGTACCTGGTATACTCTCCGGATCTCTCTCGAGTGAGTATAGTGCCCTCATCGATGGTCGCAATTCGGAGTCGTTTTTTCGCAAAGTAAGCCTCCTCTATACCTCTCTCGTGAGCTCCGGGTCGATCTCTGCGGATGAGCTCGGATTCGCTGGTCATGGAGCAGATACTTATATCTCATACAAAAATATAGTCGATGCGGGCATGATGAGTGATGATATCAAAAAAATACTTACCAAATACGAAAATACCTGGCTCTCTCTCTCTGAGCAAGCGAATATCGGTATGACTCCCGATGAGCTCGTAGGATACAATATGGGTCGCAATATCCTCACCAAGTCACTCACCGATGTGGAGAAATATGCAACTGACTATCCAATATTTCGTGATACTGCGGACCTCGGGATGAGTGGATCACTCCAATATTGGTCTGTCGAGCTCGATCGGGCTCAGATACTCGCCCTCTCGAAGCAGCTCTCTCTCGATCTCGCAGGAACTGGGATGACCGATGAATATACTCGTACTCTGGAGTCCAATCTGGCAACAATATCATTCACATGAAAAATATGATACGATCCAGCGGATCCAACAGTGTCGACTCTTGATGGGTCACTTTCAACGTCAGGACACATACTTGCTGATATTTCTATCCACAAGGATAAGAGCGGATGATCTATTCGTATCAACAACACACCAGAGAAAGTAGGTATTGCTCTCAACTATGGCAAAAAAGAAAACCGATACGTATTTGACACTACAATAACACAAGGGACGACAGAGATGGGCAAGGTAACAGGATATATCGATCAAGTAGGAGGCAAGTTCCATGAGCTCTCTCTCGAGGGATCTGCTCAGGGTATCACAGTATCTCTTCGTCATACTGTCGATGGAGATCACTTCACGGGCAAGCTCTCTGCAGTCATCGGGACTATCGAGTGGTCTGGTACAACTGGAGATGACAGGCTCATGAGTCTCAAAATCAACGGCACCTCTCCAGTCGGAACCCTCTACGCTGATCTCACGAGTAGTGGCAAGATGGTAGCAGGACCCGTAGTCGTCAAGTCTGGTGAGGAGACATTGATGGATGCGACACTGGCACTCGCTATTGCGAAAGAGAGGCTAGCGATCATCCTCGATGTACTCTCAGAGTCAATGCCAGCTCATCTGGATCTCGACATCTCTGCGAAGTCCACTCCATCGAGCAAAACACTCACTTCACCAATAAGCAATAAAACCCTCCAAGATCTCATGAGTGAGATTGACGCACTCTCACCAGCTCAGACATTCTCTGAGGTACCCGAAAACGATCTCGTACCTATGGATACTCCTCTGTCGTCTCAAAAATAATTCTCTCAAATATTCTCCTATGCGTAAAGCTATCATCATGATCACTGTGATCACTCTCATCCTCTCCATCCTCTCAACAGGACTCATCGTACTATTTACATCATCATCTCCAGTAGTTGAGCCTACTGTATCTGGAGAAGCCCTATAAATCTATGAATACGCCCCTGACAAACGAACAAAAACTCGATGAAATATACGATATGTTGCGGCAGCAACAGTCTCGCACGAGTCGAGCCTTTTGGTATAGGATACTCAAGTGGTGTCTGATTCTTGGGGCTGCCTATTTTACCCTCACACATCCAGGATACGTGACAGGCAAGATCATGGAATATGTCTGACCAATCATGGTCGAGCAGATGCGAGCGGTGATGGCAACTCAGAAGGACGGACTCCTCAAACAGATGAAAGATCTCATACCAACTCAACAGGCTGCCACCCCAGAACAATACTAAATAATTCCCTCTCCCGATCCATTCTCCGTAGGATTACTCCGAAGGATGAAGTACTCGGGAGAGGTTTTTCTTCTATAATATATGATCATCACCCCCCTCTGACATACCGAGTTCCTCGTCGATATAGCGAATCCTGACTGAGACAATGTACGTATCCTCGTAGATAGCTGGCTCACGGACTATGCTGTCGGAGATCTGATGGAGCGATCAGTCAAAATCAAGCTCGATCCCGAGAAAATGAAGAGTATAGATGCGATCTATATCTCTCATGCTCACACTGATCATCTCGATCCCTATACGCTCATGGAGATATACGCTCATGCGAATCCTCTCCTCATCCTCCCTGTGACACTCAGATTCCTCGCTCCACTTTTTGCTGAGCATCTCCCAACTGCTCAGATCCACTGGCTCGCACCGAGTGAATCACTCAGTCTCAAGTGAATAGAAATCACGGGATATATGTTCTCACAGACCGATATCACCAACGAAGATGCCGTGATGATGCTTTCTATTGCTTCTGATACAGAACTTCTTTTTGCTGAGATCGATACCGTTCCTGACGAGTATGATGCAGATATCGCAACTCAGTTGTTCCAGATTTTTGACAAGAAAGAATACCAAACCAGGTGTTATCTCGCGAGTCGCAATGAACTCGAGTGACAACTACGGATGTATGACTATGTGGGCAATCGACAGAAGGCATTCCGCTCGGAGTATATCGCAGGACGCAAGGAAGAGATCAGGGCCAGCTATGAGAAGTACGAATATGAGGAATACTCAGATATGGACAATATCATGACGCTCCCAGGATTCGTCCGAGGATATATCGGGTGATGACTCCAGTATCCAGTATCACTCTCCTCATCACTTGCTGAGCTCCAGATATTCCCACTGGATGAGATTGCATCGATGGAGGGCGATATTGCGAGAGGATTTGGTTATGACTTTGCCCAGAAGGCACTCATGCCAGGACGACAATACAAGATAGAAAATGGAACTATAGAGCCAGGACGCAAAGAATGTCCGATTGGTGAGACAAAAAATAAAAACGAAAAAATAAAAGTTGAGTCAGAATGAGAAAAACGTATCTACGCTCAGTGACCACTCATCCAACGAGAGTGTAATCCTGATGAGCTCGCTCTATCTATAGAGAAAATTCGCAATATACTAAATACCAGATTCCTCCCTTATTGGTCAGCATCTCCGGTGGCATCACTTCGCTCTGCTCTGATAGGGAATCGAGATGGGGCGTATCGAATACAATTCAAAGTCAATACTGAGGATTCGATCATCCTCGAATATAGTTTTGCATCATCGGAGTTCACTCAGGTACTATATACTCCAGCTATGCGTATCGATGAGG
The DNA here is from genome assembly GCA_043731405.1 of Candidatus Altimarinota bacterium. Lineage (GTDB taxonomy): Bacteria > Patescibacteriota > Gracilibacteria > BD1-5 > UBA2023 > JABFSX01. Next base: position 2,501 of record JAYTJD010000177.1, on the reverse strand, counting down.
ACTACTGGCTCTCAGATATTCTCGACTATCTCGACTGACGACAAGAGCTCTATAGCAACTTCTGGCATACACTCGATCCGAAAAAAATATATCGTCTCTGGACATGTCTCGGTGCAGACTACATGAACAACTCTCTCGTCATTGCGAAGTATCGACTCCATTTCGAGAGAGCAAGTACAGGGGAGACGGCGAATGAGTGGGTGGAAGGGATAATTGGAAAAATATAGTGACTTTTATTAAAGTCATCTCACTTTGATGAGATGAAGCATGGTATCTATATGAACTAGAATGATTGCCACTCATTCTTGCATTCAGCCCCTCTTTTCATATACTCTCTCCTATGTCTCAAGCCAAAAAACATCTCCATGTCATCGGTATCGGTGGTATCTGAGTCTCGGCTCTCGCTCGCTACTATCGTCGTCTCGGCTATAGTGTCTCGGGATCTGATGGAGCGGATTCCCCATTTCTCGACCGACTCAGGTCTGAGGGATTCGACATATCTATCGGACACACGGCTGAGAATATGCGAGATGATACCGATCTCGTTATCTACTCTGAGGCGATCATCACTCAGCCAGATCTGGCACCTGAGGAACAGATCTACTCCAATGTAGAACTCGCAAAAGCAAAAAAACTCGGTATCGAACACCTTTCATATCCTGTTGCTCTGGGTCAGGTGTTCAATACGAAGCAATGAATAGCGATCACGGGTTCTCATGGCAAGTCGACGACGACCGCTATGACGACGCTCATGCTCGCGAATGACTATGCGACCAATCCTACCATCGAGCTCCCAGATGATGGGGCGGCATTCTATGCGCCTACTGCTCCTGGTTGTTCTGCGATCATCGGGACGCAGGTGCCACAGCTCGCCAATAGCAACTTCTATACTGAGCCACTTACAGACAACTTCGTCATCGAGGCCTGCGAGTACAAGAGATCGTTCCTCCAGTATCATCCGTATATCACCGTCATCACCAATATCGACCTCGATCATCTCGACTATTACAAAAATCTGGAAGATTATCTCTCTGCTTTCCAATCACTCGTAGACCAGACGACAGGATTCGTCCTCATATCTGCAGATGATGAGAACAGTAGACAGCTCAATATACCAGAAGAGAAAAAGATCATCGTCGGAAATAATGCGATCACCTACTATCCACGATTAGAGGAGACGACTGATGGAGTAGTGAACACCTATTATGTCGAAAAAACGATGCCGATACCAGCTATGGCACTCCAGGTGCCTGGTTCCCATTTGCTCCAAGATGCTCACCTCGCATATACAGTGGGTAGACTCCTCGGGATGCAGGACGATATCATCATCCCCAAGCTCGAGTGATATATGTGATCATGGCGGAGATCTGAGATCGTGGGGACTACAGCAAGTGGCAATATCGTGATGAGTGACTATGGACATCATCCGAACGAGATCCGTCCGACTCTCTCGGCAATTCGTGGCAAATATAGCGACAAAAAACTCCTTGTAGTATTCCAACCACATCAGTATTCACGCACTCGTGAGCTACTCTGAGAATTCGCAAATAGCTTCGCAGACGCATCAGAGCTCATCATCCCGAATATATACTTCTCTCGGGACAAGCAAGAGGATGTCGAGTGGATGACGATGGAGCGACTGATTGCTGAGATTGCAACAAATCAACCGAATGTCCGAGACGGTGGCGGACTCGAGAATACAGCAAAGCTGATCCGAGAATATGACTCGAGTCATCCGAATTCTTCGATTATCTTGCTACTCGGTGCAGGCGATGTAGATGGACTCAGAACTCAGATATTTTAAAAATAACGCATGAATCTCGACCTCACTCATCTCCTCTGGACGACTATCCTCAATCTAATCATCTCGCATCTGGGTGCTAATTATCTCCTATCGAGGACGCCGCGTGGTTATTGGTTCTGGTTCACTTGTATCTCTCTAATTGTCTGACTCATCTTCCTCTAATATGCTCACGATCATACCTACAGACACGTGCTACTGACTCGCCGGAGAGCTCACCGAGTCTGACTACCACGAGATCTATAGGCTCAAGGGTCGAGATTTCTCCAAGCCACTCGCTCTACTTGTCGAGAACTATGAGGATATGAGACAATATATCGAGATCACGCCTGAGCAGATCGAGTATCTCAGATCATATCCCCGACCATGGAGCTATCTCGGTATACGCAATCCAGAATACGATCTCCCAACATTTCTCGATGTTGGCCAATACACAAGACTCTCAGTAAGAGTGGCGAATTCTTGCTTATCTGCTATTTCTTGTGATTTATCGCCTACTTTTCCACTATTTCTCACCTCTGCGAACCTCTCGGGTAATCCAGAATCAAAAACTCTCGCCGAAGCGAGAGGATATTTCCCAGATATTACTGGGATCGATGGTGGAGTATGCGACAAAATACCGTCTGATATATTCTATTTTGATGAGAGGGGAAAGGTAGTGTATTTGAGAAAAAATTAGTTCAATTACTATACTATTTTT
>JAYTJD010000176.1:0-2944 GCA_043731405.1 Candidatus Altimarinota bacterium | reverse complement strand
TGGAAAGAGTGAAATAGCACATTGTCAATAATTTTATTGACAAATAAAATATGATTCATATTATGATAATATAATATTTTTAAGTTCAAATTATGAATCTCTCAAAAACGCAAGATTTAGCAAACTCAAAATCAAGGTATTATAAAAATCTACAAAGAGTATGAGCACTTAGCTCAGTAGTAGATTGAAATGTTGTAAGAATTATAGATATTTCAAGTAAATTAAATCTTGTAACAGACAAAGATAGATATGTTGTGTTTGACTTAATAGAGAATTATTTATGGGACTTTTATCCACTCACTCCAGAACAAATCGATCATATTGTACGAACTATTTGTGAGAAAGTAGAATTTTCGGATACATATTTTCTGAATCGATTAATAGAGAATCAGGGAGAGTATTGATATGTACTCACTCCAGAGCAAATCGATCTTATTATACAGACAATATGTGAGAAAGTAGAATTTTCTCAATTAGATCTTCTACTTACCCTAACACAGCATACGCTAAAAAAATGATATGTACTTACTCCAAAACAAATCGATCTCATTGTACGAACTATGTGTGAAAAGGGACGATTTTGAGAAGTGGCTATTATGGAACACTTAATAACGGGTCAGATAAATAACTGATATACACTTACTCCAGAGCAAGTCGATCTCATTGTACGAACTATGTGTGAGAAGGTAGAATCTTCTTATACAGATAATCTGCGTTCCTTAATAGAGAATCAGGTAGGGAAATGATATACACTTACTCCAGAGCAAATTGATCTCGCTATAACGACAATGTGTGAGAAGGTAGATTCCTCTTATCTAGATGATCTGCGTTACATAATTGAGAATCAAGTAGAGAAATGATATTCGCTTACTCCAGAGCAAGTCGATAAAATTAGAAATGTGTTAGAATTAGGTACTTCTTCCTAAATTTCTCCTATTTCCCCATATATCTCTCTTCATTCAGTGATCCATTTATTAGGTTCAGTAGAGAGGTTCCGTCATCCGACCAGGAAGTCCACCATGAAAAATAAAAAAACTCATTCGAAAGGATGAGTTTTTTTTAGAAAATAAATTTTTGATTCTTATAGTAGTTTTTCAGGTTTTCCTTTTATTATACTGTTTTCGGGTTATAATAGAGCTCCTATTATCTAACCTTTTTACTCTATGAAAATCTCTTGATTCTCCAGAATAATCTGGAATATATGATGGATGCTCTCGGTGACCATAGTGCTAGTAAGGCTATTCTCCCCATCCATCACCCTCGCAGCAAGTGAGTTCTCACCGTATGCTGAGTCACTCGCAATGAGTGGTATCATCTCTGTACAACCCACTGAAGCTGACTATCGTCTCAGTGATACTATCACGCGTGCAGAGATCACCAAGATCGCTATGGGACTCGCTGGCTGATGATCAGTCGGATGTGTTGGAGATATATTCACTGATGTCAACAGGGAACTCGGTGATCTATGTAGTTTTATCGAATCAGCCGCTGAGGCTGGTATTATCTCTATAGATGACATGACGTTCCGCCCTCTCGATCCAGTGACACGCATCGAGATGGTCAAGATACTCCTTGCTGCGATATCTATCTCTCCGAGTGATACTCCGAGTGGGTTCACTGATGTCGATGCCTCTATGGGTGACCTCTATGGGTATCTCAATGCCGCCGTCGAGAAGGGTATTGTGGGTCGGACGGTCCTATTTCGTCCGACTGATCGAGCCTCACGTGGTGAAGTATTCAAGATCGCTATAAGTACGCAAAATCTCTCTACTACAGTCACTCCTCCTCTAACAGGAACACAAGTCTCTCCTGCGACAGAGATGGTGACTATCCAGAACTTTGCCTATGCTCCATCACCACTCACCGTGAGAGTAGGAACAAAAGTCATATGGGAAAATAAAGACACTATATGACATACGGTGACATTTCCCACATTCTGATCTCCACTCCTAGCTCAAAACGATCGATACGAATATATATTCACACAAACAGGTACTTACCAATACCTATGCACTCCACATCCTACGATGCTCGGCACAGTTGTCGTCACTGAGTAGATATTTGATATATACAAAAAATACCCCCCCCCCCGAGAACTCGGAGGTATTTTTTGTATGTAACTAATTTCTCATTTTTTGTTGATTGATGTAGTCCAGATTCTCCCCTGGATCGAGCTCTGGATAGAGGTCTTCATCTCCGAGGGGTGCTAACTCATCATCTCATGAGAGATCGTCTATATCCATTTTTATCCAATTGGGAGTATAGTTCGTCTCATCTCCCGATTGAGGATCTTGTGGTGTTATGCTCATATAGATATATATTATAATATAGGCAGGGAATCCAAACCAAGGAGAATGACTATGAACTGCTTCTTATTTTACCTTTGGATCCATTGGATCTACTTCATCATCTTGTAGTTCTGCTGTTGAATCTTTATTCATCCTTTCCCAAGTTGTTTTTGGTTTTTTATCATCTGTATTTTGTGAACTCATATATAGAAAAATTAGAATATAATAACGTGTAAATATTAGAGAATAAATGGTGGATGCTAAGAGTTGAGCTATAGTTTGAATGTATTCACTACTACTTTGGCGATCTCGGCACGAGTGATAGGATCGCTCGGACGGAATATCCTACGTCCAGCGACTACTTGACCGGAGAAGATATTGAGGAATGTAGCAGCCTCGATATACTTCGCGAGACTCAACGAAGCACTCACATCGCTATACGTCATAGAAGTCGGCTCAGTTATTGTCACCCCAAGAGCTAGCGTGAGTATTTTTGTCACCTCTGCCCTAGTGATCGTATCATTCGGACGGAATCGTGTAGCACTCTGGATCATTCCTTTTGATAATGCGAGTGATACATATGGAGCATACCAAATATTGGTAGCAACATCACTGAATGGAATAGTGAGTCCAGTCGTAGGGAGTGGCCATCCAGT
>JAYTJD010000175.1:0-1095 GCA_043731405.1 Candidatus Altimarinota bacterium | reverse complement strand
TCTAAGTATATTCCTTCATTCCGAAGAATATCTACACCAGGTCAGCGTATCTATATCAAGTCAGGCGATATTCGCAAGTCTCGAAATGGAGTTGGTATTTTTATTCTCTCAACACCAAAGGGTGTCATCACTGGATACGAGGCACACGCTCTCGGGGTCGGTGGAGAGCTCCTCTGTGAAATCTACTAATTTTATCCAGAACTGAGTGTCTTTCTTCCATAATAGATACAGGACTCCAGACTCTAGGAACTACAAACTAAACTCTCAATACTATGTCACGAATCGGAAAACAGCCTATTACCATCCCAGCAGGAGTCACTGTCGAGATCTCTCCAGAGCTCGTCACGATCAAGGGAACTAAGGGAACTCTTCACTTCAATATCCTCGAAGGTGTATCAGTATCGCAAGACGCTGGTGTCCTCACGGTATCCATCGCAGATGCTACGAACAAGCAACAGAAAGCATTCTGGGGTCTCACTCGTGCTATGATCCAGAATATGGTTATCGGAGTATCTACTGGATATACTAAGGCACTCGAGATCATCGGAGTTGGATACAAGTTCGATATCAAGTCGCCTACCAAGATGGAGCTTGCGATTGGTTTTTCTCATAAGGTACTCGTCGATGCTCCAGCTGGAGTCTCGATCACTGCTGATGCCACTGAGAAGAATCGTATCCATATTGCCTCTCACGACAAGCAACTCCTCGGATACTTCGCTGCATACATCCGATCACTCAAAAAACCTGAGCCATACAAAGGAAAGGGTATCCGCTATGTCGGTGAAAAGGTTCGTCGCAAGGCTGGTAAGACTGCTGGTAAATAATATTTTCAATCGTTCCATTATACACTGTTAATTCCCTATTATGTTAAAAAAGATCCAAAACCGTCTCTCTCGAGCTACTCGCGTACGAGCTCGTATGACTGGCACCGCTGACAAGCCACGTCTCTCTGTAGTGCGTAGCAATCTCTACATCACGGCTCAGGTGATCGATGACGTCACAGGAACTACTCTCTGTGCAGCGAGTGATATCACTGTGAGCACTGGTACAAAGACAGAACGAGCAACTACTGTCGGTGATGCTATAGGTAAGGCG
>JAYTJD010000174.1:0-1100 GCA_043731405.1 Candidatus Altimarinota bacterium | reverse complement strand
TCTCGTGCATCTGGTCGGTATTTTTCTCTACAATTTACCGCATCCAAGAGCGGGTGTCATAGTCACATATGGTGTCCGACTCGCTACACGGGTATATGTTTCTCATATATCTGACTGTTGCCTTCAGGGATAAAATAAGACCTAGAACGGTAAAGGGGGATTATAAAACACTTCATCTGCAAAGATGGAGTTTTTTATTGATCGTCTCACCAGAGTTTCTCTGCAAGTTCCTGAAGATCAGAAACTGATCTTGCCGTTATCCTTGTTCCAAGAAACTTTCCAATATCTCGTATACCAAATGTTTTATCAAACCACTTTATTCATTTTTTCTTGAGTTTATCTCCATTCGTGATTCAGTGTTTTGTAAGAGTAGCAATGATCTCTTCTCTGGTGGTGCCGAGTCGTACCTTTTCTACTTTTTCTTCAATTTCCATCTCCCACCCAATCTTGATCGCAAGTTCTTGAAGATCAGAAACTGATATGTTCTGTGTGGTCCTCCCTAAAAATCTCCCAATATCCCGGAGACCAAATGTTGTCCTAAATCATACTACTCATTTTTTCTTGAGTTCATCGCCATTCGTGATTCCGTGTTTTGCAAGAGTAGCAATGATCTCTTCTCTGGTGGTACCGAGTCGTACCTTTTCTACTTTTTCTTCAATTTCCATCTCCCATCAAATTCAGATAGCGAGTTCTTGAAGATCAGAAACTGATATGTTCTGTGTGGTTTTCCCTAAAAACTTCCCAATATCCCGTATGCCAAATGTTTTCTGAAACCACCTTGCTCATTTTTCTTTGAGCCCCTTCCCATTTCTTACCTCATATTTTGTTAGAGTAGCTATGATCTCCTCTGGAGTCGTACCGAGCAGATTCTCTGTCTCATCCGAGAGTGTTGTGATCTGGAATCCGATATCCGAGAGATCGATAGATCTATTTTCTCCTAGGATATCTCCTCATAGGAGTATGAATTCTGCAGGTTGTCTTCATCCTCATTGTCATCATCTCTCTATGAGCTCTCGGTACTCCTCGTGGATAGCTCATATCCATGCGAAGTTGCGAAGACCTCAGACGTAGTCATAGTAGTTCACGGTACCATCCCCACG
>JAYTJD010000173.1:0-1106 GCA_043731405.1 Candidatus Altimarinota bacterium | reverse complement strand
TCACCTCACTCGAGGATATATGGATTATTGTAGTTTTCATAGTGATGGATTATGTAGGAGTCGAGTAAATTGTCGTTGTGCCTCTGCGTAGAGGATTTCGGCTCGTTTATCCATTTCTGTCATTCATTGTGAGATGAGCATAGCATTGATACTCTCTAGATTTGCCATGACTACGAGTTGCTCGATACTCCCATGATCTCTTTGATTTCACTCCGTTTTTGGATTTTTCTCTTTCCATGCTTTCGCCGTCTCCCCATATACGATCTGATTGAGCATATCCGCTTCAGAGGCGAATATCCATGATCGTATCGTGAGTGGACCTATGAGATGCTCACTGATTGCATCAGTATGGATCTTGTAGTTTATTTTTGCGAGGATTCGTTTTGTATCCCATCCCGTTTCGAGTCTTTTTGATTCTTCTGATTTGAGTCGTTCGAATTCTTTGATAATGTAGAGCTTGAACTCTGGAGATATCCACATGCCAAATTCAAATGCGATATCCTTGTGTGCATAGGTACCACCATGACGACCAGCCGTCGCTCGTAGTCATATCGCTCCAGTTTTTTCTACCCATTCTTTGACACTGAGCTTATAGCTATTGAGTCAGACCTGACTTTTAATTATGGCGAATTCGCCATAATTAAAATCTGGATTATGGAGTGATTCCCATATCCCGAGGAACTCTACGGTATTACGATTCCTGAGCCAATCAGAGATGAAAAAGTCTCCATCTTTAGCTCGGATCATATCAGTCAATGAGATAGAATTATTATCTATATCGAAATGGATAATATGTCCTTGTACTACAATTTGTATATTTTTGGTCATATTCTTGCGGTAAAGAAATCGAATTATCCTGAACAACTTACACAATTCTCTCCGCTCACCTCACTCGAGAGAGATCGGACATAGTAGACGGTCTTGATCCCCTGCTTCCATGACTTGATATAGTATCCATAGAGCTCACGAGGAGACACCTTCGCTGGATCTACCATCCACTCGAATGAGATCGACTGATCGATCCACTTGTATACGACCGAGATCATATCGATGACATCGTTCATATCCATCGTCACATACTCCTTGTAGAACCAGAAGTTCTCAGC
>JAYTJD010000172.1:0-7420 GCA_043731405.1 Candidatus Altimarinota bacterium | reverse complement strand
CGTATGTGGCGTGAGAAGATTTTGTGTAACTCATGTTGTTTTGGAAGTGATTTTACTTGCAATACTTGACAGTATAGTTACAATCGGACTAAAGTCACGGGGTTTTTGTATCCCAATGTCTGGAAATCACGCCAAGGTATTTTTTTATGAATACGATAGATGACAAGCGGATAAGCGACTGTAAGTGAGGCTATCGCCATATACAATGGTAGGAGATAGCTCTCAGGATTCCATTTCTCTAGGCTCAAGATCGTAATCATCGAACCAAAAGAGAAGGCAATCCATGCTCCTGGACGATCATCTGCTGGTGACTTGAATACAAATCTAAGCGTTGGAATCATTGCAAAGATATCAGCAATTATTGTGATGATGAGAGGCATTAAGCCAACATCATTTTTGGTTATGAACCAAATAATAATAGCAACGATTGCAAGAAAGCCAGCAACTTTATCTGGATATCCTACAGCTTCAATTGTTCCTTTCTTGAGGGCTACAATTGCAATCAAAGTAGGAAATACAGCAAGAATTACAGAAAATATTTTTGTAATGAAATCTGCTTTCTGATTTGCAATCGTAATTATCGCAAATGTGCATCCGAGTAGTGCCCAAATTGTCCACGTAATCACATTGGGCTTATTATGCCCTTGTATAGTTCGCAGGAGGTACAAACCCCCAGCAACACTCGTGAAAAATTGTGCAAGAATTCCTATGATAAAATACTTGTCCATCATACTTCCTTTCAGGCATATTCGCCGATTAGTTTAAGATAACCTGCCATAACATCCTAATTTGGGATGAGAAGCAAGAGCGAATCGACTGAAAGATTTCAGACTGACGAGTGAATTTTAGTCAATATTAAAATATAGTCAAGTATATTTTTATACTTTTGTCGATTTTTGGAGGTTTTTGTGTATAGTGAGCCGTATTCTCACCAAGATACAATATGTCCCTCCACCTCTACAACACTCTCACTCGCTCACTCGAGCGGTTCAAGCCACTTAAACAAGAAGAGGTCAAGGTCTACTACTGTGGACCTACTCCCTACAACTACGCCCATATCGGCAATCTGCGGAACTATCTCATGGATGATATCGTGGTGCGGACGATGCGATACCTCGGATACAAGGTGCGTACCGTGATGAATGTAACTGATATCGATGATAAGACGATCCGCGATAGTCAGAAATCAGGTAAATCACTCAAAGAATTCACAGAGTTCTATACTGAGGAGTTCATGGCGGATTGTATTCGGCTCGCTATCCTCCCTGCGGATACTATCGCCCCGATCTCCACACTGATCCCAGATATGGGTGCGATCATCGATGGACTCATCCAGAAGTGATATGCCTATCTTGCAGATGATGGGAGTGTCTATTATTCAGTAGCGAAATTCAAAAAGTATGGTGAACTCGCCCATCTCGATACGAAGGGGATGATATCGAGTGTCCGCATAGACAATGATGAGTACGACAAAGAGCAGGTGGCAGACTTCGCACTATGGAAAGCATATGATGCAGAGGCTGATGGCGAGAACTCATGGGAGATAGAGGTCACAACAGACTGAGAAAAGCGAATCCTCAAGGGTCGTCCAGGCTGGCACGTCGAGTGTAGTGCCTGTAATCTGAAATTTTTTGGTGCACAGATCGATATCCATATGGGTGGTTGCGATCTCATATTCCCCCATCATCAGAACGAAGTGGCTCAGACGGAGGCATATACTGGCAAGAAATTCGCAAACTATTGGCTCCATGGTGGACACCTCCTCGTGGACAACAAGAAGATGGCAAAGAGTGCGAACAATTTTTATACGCTACGAGATATCGTGGAGCGGGTTTCTGGCGTATCAGATTCCCCCTTGAGAAAGGGGGATCCCGCTCAGCGGGAGGGGGATTTGGTTCCAGAGAATCCAGAGAGCAAAATCCCCCCAACCCCCTTTATCAAGGGGGAGCCAAAACAGGAACAACTCATTTATCGTGGCTTCCGCCTGATGGCACTCCAGAATCAATATAGAGAGAATTTTAACTTCACATTCGAGAGACTGGGTGCTGCGATCAATACGATTCGCTGACTTGATGAGATGATGAAACGACTCGGTCGATATCGAGAGCTATTGCTCAGAGACAAAGTAGAACTCTCGGACGAAGATCGTGAGCTCACTGCCAAGTGACGGATCAAGTTCCATGATATCACTCGCGAGTTCCGTGAGAATCAGCAATCCTATATGCAAGAGTTCATCGAAAAACTCGAAGATGATTTCGATACACTCGCGGCTATGCAACTCGTATACGAATACCAGACCTACATCAATACGGGTATCGATGATACCCTCTTCTCAGCCTGAGAGTGCAGCTCCCTCATCGGACTCATGCAGAGTTGGAACGAGGTACTCTCGATTTTTGATTTTGATCTCCTCACCTCACAGTCTCTCCCTGCAGATATATCTCGTCTTGCTGAGGCTCGCGTACTCGCCAAGACTCTACGCGACTGGGCAGAATCCGACCGTATCCGTGATCAGCTGGTCTCCCTCGGGTACAAGATGATCGATGAGAAGGATGGATGGAGGATGGAGAAGGTGTAGAAAATATTATTTATTCAATTTTTGTCAGTTTCTGACTTTACTAGCTCTCATGCAAAATCTACAATCCATCATATCAGCACATATCTCCACTCTCTACGGAGATATCGTATTCTCCCCTACCCTATCAGCTCCACCAAAACCTGAACACGGAGAATACTGTTTTGGGGTTTTCATACTCGCGAAGCCTCTCGGGAAGTCGCCGAATCAGATTGCTGAAGAGATTGCAACAGAAGTCCGCAAGGATACCGAAAATTTCACCGCTGTGAATATGACCTGAGGATATGTGAACCTGAGCTGTACTGCAAGCGTATGGATGGATATCTTGTCACAAGTAGAACAAAATTGATCTCACAAGAGTAACGGAAAAAGAGCCATTATGGAACTCTTCTCTCTCAATGTTGGAAAGCCACTTCACATAGGACATCTCTGTCCAACCTCTACAGGACAAGCTATCGTCAACACACACCGATATCTCGGTTGGGATATTATCGTAGATAATCATATGGGCGATTGGGGAAGTCTCTTCGGGAAACTCATCGTCGGATATGAGAAGTATGGGGATGCTATTAAGCTCGAAAGAGATGGGGTGGATCATCTCATGGAAGTCTATGTCCAGATTACCACAGATATAGAAAAAGATGATACAGTAGATCAAGAATGTAAGATTGCATTCAAGAAACTTTCACAGTGAGATCCTGATCTCATGGTATTATGGGGGAATTTTACACGAGCATCTCTCGAAAAAGCAAATGCAGTAATAGAAAAACTCCATGTATACAATGATGTAGCTATTGGGGAAGCATTCTACGAGGGACTCCCTCTTCCGAAAATATGAGATCACCCAGCACTCCAATATACAATGGACAATATCATCGCTGAACTCGTAGAAAAGAAAATAGCAACCAAAAATGAAGATGGGAGTACTGGCATAGACTTCCAACAATATATAGAATCACATCTATCTTCACTCTCTCTATCTGAAAAAGATATACAAGAGATGATGAAGCTCCCATCAACGATCCTCGAAAAGCGAGACGGAACTCACGGATATCTCGCGAGTGATCTTGCATGTGTAAAATATCGCATGACGAACTGATGGAATCCCGACAAGATATCGATCGGAACAGATGTCCGCCAAGCACTTCATTTCAGACAGGTATTTGCAGCATCGAGACTGGCTGGTTGGGTAGATCATGTGGAACTCGTGCATGTGGGCAATGGATTCATCTCCCTGCCCGATGGTGCTATGAGTAGCCGAAAAGGGAATATTATCCGACTTGAGGATCTCATCGAAGAAGGATATATTCGAACGAAGGCAATCCTTGAAGCAAAGTGAAGAACTCTCTCTGAAAGCGATATACAAGAGATATCTATCGGAGCAATCAAATATTCATATCTCATGCAAGATCGAGAACGCAATATCACTTTTGACTGGGACAAGGCTCTCAGTTTCGAGTGAAACTCTGGACCATATATCCAGTATGCATGTGTGCGAGCTGCCAAGGTGGCAGGTCTCCGTCATCCTGAGGTCTCAGAAAACTCAGGATCAGCCCCTGTTTGATGAAACGGATCCTGAGCTGTGGTACCTCAGGATGACGAACAACCCAATCTCTCCCCATACGACACTGCCCTGATCCGTACTCTCGCCGAAATGCCAAGCAAAATCCAGATGACAGCCGACACCTACAAGCCTCATACTCTTGCACTCTATTGCTACGATCTGGCCGTATGTTTCAACAGCTTCTATGTGCATACTCCGAAGATCCTGGAGGAATCTGATGCGCACCTAAAATCTCTCCGACTCAATCTCTGTCGTCTCACGCACGAGAAGCTGACTCTCGGATTCGATCTCCTCGCCATACGGATGCCCAGTGAGATGTAGGGATTTCCTTTTGATTTTGTTTCATTTTTTGCTACAATACCCGTATATGCTCAAGTCTCTCAGATCCCTCATCATCCTGATGCTATCACTGTTCTCTCTGGGAACAGTTTTTGCTGGAGAGATGCCCTATACGGATGTAGTAGCTACTGCTCCCTATGCAGTTGCAGTACAGGAGCTCTATGACTGACGGATCATCACGGATGATGGGTCACACTTATTTCGTCCCACAGATCTGATGGCTCGAGACTTTTTTGTATCACTGGCTGTCGGGATCGGTTGTCACGCATGTATGACCCCGAGTGTAGCAGATATAATAAAATATAGAGTTACTCCTTTTGTCGATCTCCCAAAAGTGAACCAATACTACTACTGTATCGCCTATGCGAAGGAGTACAATATAGCACAGGGATACATCCTGAACGAAGTGGGACAATCCACCTGTGAGAATAGTCAGTCATATACGAGTAGTCCATTCTGTGCTGGTAATACGATCACTCGTATCGAGGCAGCTGCGATCCTACTGAGACGAGCCAAGCTCTGGGATGATACACTCAATAGTACCAATTTCGATAAGAGCCTACTAATCCCAGATACAACACCATACTGGTATGGGTATGCTAAAAAGGCTATAGAAATCAACATCATCACCCAAGGATCAGATGGAAAAATATGACAAGATGCGAAAATCACACGAGGAGAATTCGCCATCATGGCAGCTCGGATACTGAGATATACTCAATGTAAAACAGATACCAAAACCAGTACGGTACCCGTCGAGATCATAGTGAGGGATACAATTGGGAATATAGTGCCGCGTACTACATTTGTCCAGGGATCCAGTGGATCGCTCTCGACTATAGCTGGAACTGGAGTATGGGATCGGATATGGACACTGACGAATCCTACTACAGGTGAGATACTCACGGGAACGAGTGACTCATATTCACTCGCAGGACTCAGTTGTGGCACCTGGATCAATATGGTAGACCTCATCGACCGTTCTACGAGGCAGATAGTCTCTACAGCATCCAATACGATCACGATCGAGTGTAGTGAGCAGAGAGCAAATCCCCCTCTCTCTGTGGGTATCACGGCAAACCCACTCATAGCAGCCATCGGGAGTCCTATTGATTTTGCGTCAGTTGTATCTGGAGGGAATGGAGTATTGAGCTATAGATGGGACTATGGGGATGGTACTACGAATACATCGAGTGGATCTACTAGCCATAGCTATACGGACAATGGAGCATACACGGTCATACTCACGATCACGGATGCAAGTGGGAATGTAGCGAGATCGAGTGTAGTGGTAGTGATCACTGGAGATCGTGATACAGACCGAGATGGTACGATAGATATCAGAGATCAGTGTCCACTCGTCTATGCTCAGACTGTGAGTGGTTGTCCTATGATAGATACATATGCAGATAGTACCAAAACCAGTACGGTACCCGTCGAGATCATAGTGAGGGATACAATTGGGAATATAGTACCTCGTACTGTATTCTCTCAGGGATCGAGTGGATCACTCTCGACTATAGCTGGCACTGGAGTATGGGATCGGGTATGGACACTGACGAATCCTACTATAGGTGAGATACTCACGGGAACGAGTGAATCATACCTACTCGCAGGACTCAGCTGTGGTACTTGGATCAATACGGTGGATCTCATTGATCGTTCTACGAGGCAGATAGTCAGTACAGCATCCAATACGATCACGATCGAGTGTAGTGAGCAGAGAGCCAATCCACCTCTCTCTGTGGGTATCACGGCAGCTCCGCTGACGGCAACTATCGGGAGTCCTATTGATTTTGCATCAGTTGTATCTGGAGGGAGTTGAACTGTCAGCTACAGATGGGACTATGGAGATGGGACTATGAGTACATCGAGTGGTGCTACCAGTCATAGCTATACGGACAATGGAGCATACGCAGTCACTCTCACGATCACAGATGCTAGGGGGAACGTAGCGAGATCGAGTGTAGTGGTGGTTATCGGCAGTATAGCAACAAACAACCAAACATCCAATTATAGTTTTGGGAATATCTGTCTCGACAAAAAGTCAAAAATCCAATGACTGCTCATCGGTACACCAAACTGCACTCAGTGTCCCTGTACGAATAGTATCACCATCAGCTCATCGCTGAGATCATGTGATATCGTCTTCCCAACAATCCTATCTCCTACGCTCGATACCGTCTATTCTCGTGGTGGATTTTTTCTCATCCCTTAGCCTATGACTCGACCTATCCTATTCCGATCACTCAGATCTGGGCATGACAGAACCGGATCCGCGATCGCAACCATCAGACAACGTGGATCTGATTGGTCACATCTACGTCCGTATACCGATACAGACGATATCCGAGATATTGCCTGGGGTCGAGTGAAGCCTGAGTGACTATCGGTACGCGTCCGCGAGACACGATGAGACTATCCTATCATATCCTATTGGGGATCGACCTCTTACGACGAATTCTGGACAGAGAATCCGAGTGACTCCAGGGAACACGCTATAGCTAGATCCCGCCATACTATCAGGGATAGTGCCAGATTCGGACAATACGCCTATAGTGAATATAGTGGAGATACTGGGCTCGATCAGCTCATCATGATGAAGCCGAGAAATGCTCTCATATTCGTATCCAATACTCCTATCACGGATGATCTCAAGCTCCTCGCCTATCACAACGATCTTATATACCTCGATTTCGTTCATCCTTTTGAGATCGATCCACATCTATCTATACTCTTCTCATGACAGGTAATCGATATCCATAGATACACACAGGAGTATACACAGATACAGACTAGCCGAAAGAAAACCATCAAAAAAATCCGAGCCTCATACTTATCTCTATTGACTACTGCCAATATAGGAGACAGCCTCAATGCCTTTTTCAAAAAACGATACACCCATGGATAATCACATAGATAGCTCACTCGCACTCACCGTA
>JAYTJD010000171.1:0-7431 GCA_043731405.1 Candidatus Altimarinota bacterium | reverse complement strand
ATGAACTTGCCCTCGAATGTCTGGAGATCCACAATAGTACCTTCCTTGAGATAGAGAGATGAGTCACCAACATCATCCTCATGGAGCTCTACGGTCTCATAGGTATCCTGATTCATGAATGCGAATGTATCTCCAGACTTGTAGAGGAACTCAGCCTTGGCTCTTTCGAGAGTCACATCTTCGAATTTTTCTTCTGAATCCATGACTCGATCAGAGTTGTTCCCTTGGATGAGGTTCTTGAGCCGCATAGCGACGTTCGTTGCTCCTCGTCCACCTCGCTTCATCTCGTGCTTGACGACGAGAAGGAGTTCTCCGTTGATTCTGAGTACGGTACCTGGACGGGCCTGCATGGCTGTTTTCATAGTTTAAATGGAATGAGAAAAATAAAATGAAATTTTAATTTTGCGAATGGAATGCAAAACTAAGAGAGCGAAGCTCTCATAATCCAATATATAGTAAAAATTGTGCCGTGAGTATAGACACAATATGCGAAAAAGCAAAAGAAAAGGTCACTGAGATTCTCTATTTTTTAGATTTCTCAAAAGCAAGAATATCGAGGCAGAAAAATTTTTTCGAAAGGAGTTTACAGTAAGTAAATGACTGAGGAATAAATTTTTGCGAGCGAAGAGATTCGTAGTGTTTCAGAAATCTAATACTACGAGTGGAATGCCGCCTTGAGGATCGCCTGCTCAATCTCTTTCTCAAGTTCTGTTTGGATATCTTTCATGAGGATGAGGTCCCCGAGTGTCTTTTTTTTGTGAGCGAGTGCTCGATCAGCATGATAGGATATACTATAGAGAGTTGCATATTGTGTGACCATATAATAGATTCCTATGATCATCAGACCTATGATCATAGATATACTGACAATGCCCCAATCAGCATGAAACTGGTAGAGTCAGAGATTACTATAGATGTACTGGAATTGGTTGGTATTCATGTTGGGGATGATTATTCGACGAGCTCTGCGAAGATGATATAGCGTTCGAGTGTAGTTCCGATTGGCCAACAAGTCATGATGGAGAGCTCTTTTTTGTTTGGATCACGACTCGAGAGCACTCGTGTGTCTCCAGGCCTGACGGTTGCTCTATCGGTGATACGATAGGTATACTTGTGTTGATTGTAGTAGACGATGATCTCATCTCCGTCGATGAGAGTATCCACGAGGGCAAATACGTCATTGTACTCACTTGCTATCCATGGATAATTCGATGAGTGTCCGAATATAAATGCATTGCCCACTTCGCCAGGACGAGCGGTCCCTGGATATCTTACGACTCATTTTTTGAGTTCTTCCATGAATACATCCTGCATTTCACCGAACTTCGCATCAGCATCGTGTTCCACATCAACGAGTGGGATATTTTTGCCGAGGCGAGGGATGATGATACGATTCTCGTATGGCGTCACTGAGAATGTGACATCAGCTGAGGCTGGGGTGATACCTGAGAGGAGTCTATCAGAGTCATATGAGCGAGCATAGACAATATCTGGATCAGTGATGGCCACCTTGGTAGTAATAGTCTCGATAGAATCCTGTAAGTCGCCCATATCTGCAGCATGGACAGCTATACTCGAGCTCATGAGTGCTGATTCGATATCTCCTTGACGCGTTGCCATGAGATCAGGATTGACCCAATTCGTCACCATAGCACTATAGGCTGAGAAGTTGAGGAGTCACATCAGTAGTGCAAAAATCCCACCTGTCAAAACGAAATAAAGAGATACAAATTTGAGTCCTCGATAGACGATATTTGATCTTTTTGGCATGTGTGTATGAGCTACTTGCTCATATTGGAGGAGCGGATCATGGATCATTGGTATAGATATTTATATGTATGTGCCTGAGAATGTATGAATACTCTATCATATATTTTATTCTCGTGCAACATTCTGATCATTTTCCTACACAAAAAAGTTTGACAAATACATTTATATCTATAATATTCCGAGGAAATTTTTATTCTTATTCCAATCGTACCTATGATCTGCTACTCTATCAAAAAAGAAGGTGAAACTAACGAGAAACTCATTCTCCGCTACAAGAAAGCATTCTTCCAGACTCGTACTGCGAACCAACTTCGCAACTCGAAGACACATACTCGCAAGCTCTCATACCGCAAGATCCGTGAGAAAGCAATCATCCGTGAGTACTACCGAGCTGTTGCAAAATAATCTCAAATTCAAAAATAGAAAATCCCCTCAGCAATGAAGGGATTTTTGATATATGTGAGTTTGCTAATTCGCACATCCCGAGAGAGTCCCAGTGCCGATATTGACGACGGCCGTATAGGCGTATATGATATCGCTCATCCCATCACTACAGGCTCCGGGTGTCAGAGTGGCAGAAAGTGAGGGACCAGTAGTCACCGGAGTTCCCACGATCGAGATGCTCGCTCATACATTTGTCTGTACGCTCGTATACCATGTCTCAGTAGTTGCTGTCATACTCGGCTCTGAGAATCGAGCCCCTGTAGCGGTTTGCTCGAGTGCCCAGAATGGCTCAGTGCCTCGAGCGATAAATGGCGTCAATGGAACAACAGCCGGAGTAGGAATCACGACCACTCCAGTAGCCACTCATACTGGAGGATTTGTGATGGGAGTCGATTGGAAGGGATTGGCACAGCTCGTGAGGAACCCGAGAGCGAGGATAGCGATAATGCTGAGTGATTTTTGCATAATTGAGAAGTTGAAGATATACCAACACGGCAATTGTACGCAATAGCGATAGAGATGCAAGTTAGTCAACTATACTGCATCAAATGACTTCCGCTCAAATATCCATGCAGCCAAACAGAGTATGATCGTCGTATATACGAGTGAGAGGATGAATGCAATGAGATATGCATTAACATCTATGATTGCTGTCGTTGCGACGAGATTTTTGAGATTGAGTGATTCGAGATTCGGGAATAATACCAGCACACCACGAGCAAAGTACATATATACGGTACTACCCGACCTGATAGCATATTCCAGGATCTGGTATCCTCCGTGACCGATGATCGCACTCGCGATCGTCATGAACATGGCGAGTCCTGGGGAGACAATAGTGGAGAAAAATAGGCTCAAAGCCAACAGCGAGAGTAATTTCAGGAATATACCGAGAACTGCGAGTGCGAATACAGTATCGAGCACCACTCACTGTGAGAGGAGAATAGCGATGAGGATAGCAAGTTCGATGAGGATCACGAGTGAGAGGACCACAGCGAATCCTGTGAACTTGCCGAATATGATAGATCCTCGTCTGATTGGCTTGGAGAGGATGAGATAGATCGTCCGTCCTTCGATCTCACGAGCGATGAGCCCTCCAGCGAGCAGCAATATGACTGCGAGTCCCGAGAGTTCAAGGAATGATAGACCAAAATCTATAATCACCCGTTTGTTCTCACCCAGTGCGAGTGAGTCGAGCCCGAGCGAGAGTGCGACGAGGATCACTGAGAGGAATATAATAAGTGAGAAGAATCGGTTGCGAACCATCTCACGGAATGTATTGAGAGCGATGTTGAACATATTTTTTATTGTAAGAATCCGAGTATCTTCTCCTGCATTTTCGCAAGGTCAACTGTATCTGCCTGAAGTTGCGGGGTGAAGTTCACATCTGAAATCTGATCTGTTGGAATGAGATGATAGTGACAGTGTGGTACCTCATATCAGATGAACAGCGTACAAACTCGATGACATCCTGTAGCCTGTTGTATTGCTGAACTCAGTAGCTTCGCCGTTTGGAAAATAGCTGAATAATATGGCTCTGGTACATCGGCAAAGTGATCTACCTCAATCTTTGGCACGATGAGAGTATGTCCGAGTCTCTGTGGAAATATATCGAGGAACGCATAGGTATACTCGTCTTCATATATTTTGAAGGAAGGAATTTCCCCTGCGATGATACGAGTAAAAAGAGTTGACATAGTATTATAATCACATATTACGGAGTGTTTGTATGATAGACTGTGGCAATGGGTGTGTTTTTATCCAAGTTGTGAGCTGTTCCATCCACTCAATTGGAGTATTCAACTTATTCCTCATTCATTCTGATGAGAGTAAGGGATCTGGTGTTGATTGATTCATATTTTTATAAAATTACTCAAATAAACTTTTGATTCCCATTCACAAAATCTTTGATACTTTGTGACTTTTTTCATTCTAGCTTGACCGTATTCAAAGTCAATACTCACTCACCACAAATCACTCCGATCTGATTGTCTGTGAGTCTCATGACGGTACCAATTTCTTTGTCGGCCGCTAGCATGGAATCAATCTTATCATCATTACGGAGAAAATAAATCTGGTCCAATTGCAATCTCTTGCCCTCAAATATCGTATAGATCCCTGGCCACGGTGTATATGCCTGCCACATCTGGTATATCTCGCGAGCGTTCTTGGACCAATCGATGAGTCAGTCTTCTTTGTCGATTTTTTTGCAATAGGTCGCCTGGTTCGCATCCTGTGAGAGCGAAGTGATACCGCCAGTCTCGAGTTCTCGGAGTGTCTGGATGAGTGTCGGTCAGGATACGAGAGCAAACTTGGCAAAAAGTGACTGCGATGTCTCAGTCGAGTCAATCGCGATAGTCCGTACCTTGAGCATATCTCACTCATCCATTCCCTCTGACATCTCCATGATCGTGACTCCCGTTTCTTTTTCTCAGTTCAGGAGTGCAGCCTGGATCGGCGAGGCTCCGCGATACGCGGGCAGGATCGAACCATGCACATTGATACACATCTTGGATGGGATTTGTAATAGTTCCAATGGGAGAATACGCCCGTAAGCAACGACAATGAAGTAGTCACAGGTATACGATCTGAGTTGATCGAAAAATTCTATATTATCTTGGATCTTTGTCGGTTGCAATACTGGGATATTGTTCGCGATTGCGAGGTCCTTCACGGGACTCGATCTCATCACCTGATCACGACCGAACGGCTTGTCAGGATTGGTCACGGCGAACGCAACCTCCATATCAGGAGCTCGGATAAGATCCTGGAGAACTGTGGCTGCAAGAGATGGAGTACCAAAAAATCAAATACGCATAGGAAATGATTATAAAAAAAGGTGTGTGATAAGCAAAAAGAAAATGGAGTTCTCAATTGGAATTCCTCAAAAAAAGAAGTTCTGAGATAATACGAAAAAACTATTTTTCCGATAAGACCGTATGCAAAGCTCGTAGTTTTTCGGGTATTCCACGAGAATGTTTGCATTTTTTGCGTTGATTAGATATACTACAACAAATCCTATTTTTTCTCTATGTGTATTCGTATTTTTATGGGTCTCTTGGCTCTACTATGTCTGTCAGAGATTGTTTCTGGTGCTCCTCTTGATATCAATGTTCGTGAAGCAACTATCACATCTACCAATAACCCCAATACACTACTCGAGAGCTTTGCGAGTCCAATTCGTTGATTTTTCTTCTCAGCAGGGTCCTCAGGTTCAGAGTGAATTCTTGGGGCATTTACCACAATTGCATTCCAGGTCAAGAATTTTTTCATCGCGATTGCGGTCATATTTCTCATCATCGGGGTTATCCGACTCCTCTTCTCATCCAATGACGAAGAAGACACCAAAAAGTGGAGAAAGAGTATCATCTGGATTTCTGTGGGGATATTTGTGATGCAGATAGCATTCTCCGTATGGAATACACTCATACTCAAGTCATCAGCTGCAACGATCGGGAGCTCTCTCGGATGGGAATTTTGGGTCAATATTTTCTCACCGATTGTCAACCTACTCCAGATGCTCGCAGCATTTGGGTTCCTCCTTATGGCAGTGTGGGCATTTTTCACTCGAGTATCGGCCGCAGGTGATGAAGAGAAGATCAAAAAATCAAATAATACGATCATCTATGCGATCATCGGTCTCCTCTTGATTAAGGTACCATATATGATCGTGAGAGCATTCTATGGACGTCCTGGATGTGAGAATAGTGCAGGAGGCTTCATATCGGTCGGTACCTGTGATATCAAAGAAGTAGATCTTGCTGGTGGCATCGGGATCGTGGGCAAACTGTTCACTTTTTTCAACACATTCCTCTCGGTGATCTGTGTGATACTCATCATCTATGCTGGATGGCTCGTACTGATATCTGGAGGCGAAGAGGAAAAACTCAAAAAAGCAAAAAGTACTGTCCTCTATATTGTACTCGGATTCATCGTGCTCGTCGCAAGCCATGCAATCTTCCGATTTTTCATATTGAAATGATAAATAGAGCCAGGAAACTCATATTTAGAAATTCCAAAATTTTAAGTTCTAATATTCTCACTACTCTTGTCCCAAATCATATTTATATTCATCACGACTCTCATAGTCCTCGCAACCCTCTACTGGCATATGCGTCGCCGTACGGCCATGGAAAGGTCTCTAGGGATGGTGTTCCTCAGGGTAATCATCGCCCGCAAGGATAGCGATAGCGACGAGAAAAAGGAAACCGTGAAGGATTTTCGTGAACAGATATCTATTATGGAGCAGCTTCTCGCGAGTCTGAAGTCACTCCATTCGAGTGCGTTCAAGAGTTGGTTTTTTGGTCAGGAATACATATCACTCGAGTATGTTACCCACCAGGATGAGCTCTATTTTTATGTCGTTGTACCCAAGAAATCCAAGCTCTTGGTCGAGAAGCAGATTATTGGATTCTACTCCGATTGCCTCATCGAGGAGACGCCTGAGGTCAACATATTCGAAAATAGGACGGCGGTACGCGGCGAGATCATGCGGATGAAAAAATGAAATGAATTCCCGATCCGTACTTACACCAAGCTCGAATCTGATAGTATGAATGGGCTCCTCTCGGCACTCGGGTCACTCGATCACGATGAGTCGGCCTGTATCCAGGTACTCCTGCGTCCAGTCGATGATGACTGGCAGGATACGATCAAAAAGATGATCAGAAAAGTCGAGAAGCACAAGTCTGGATCGTTTCATTTTAGCCTGAATCCGCTTGTCTGGCTCGGTAACCTCCTCGATATCGTGGTGAGTAGTCCCGAGGACTCGATGAAGCAGGGTGAAGATGATAATAATGCAGATGAGGAGCCAGTGGACGAAGAGGGCCTCATGAAAGAAAAAATCAAAAAAACAGGATATGCAGTGACAATTCGTATCATCGTCACTGGGAACAATGAGTCGAGTGTGGATGCCGAGTTAGGCGGTATTATATCGGCATTTTCTCAGTTTGCTTCACCGACGTACAATCGGTTCAAGCCGATGAAACGCAAGAGTCTCTCACTACTTATCGAGCACTACATTTTCCGTCAATTCGCCTGGTGGCAACGTCCGGCGATCCTCAACAGTGAGGAGCTTGCGACACTCTACCACTTCCCACATAGCAAGTACAATAAGCAGCCAGAGATCCGTTGGCAGCGATTCAAGGTCGTCAAGGCTCCAGTCAATACTCCGAAGGAGGGACTCTATATCGGGGAAAATGTATTTCGTGGGGAGTC
>JAYTJD010000170.1:0-7432 GCA_043731405.1 Candidatus Altimarinota bacterium | reverse complement strand
TCTGGACTATATTGTGTCTGCATCTCGATTCATGCTTCTTTTGCCAGGATCTGGATCGCTTCTCGGAAGTCGATCTTCTCAATCTCCATGAGGAAGTTAATAGGTCATCCTCACTTGCCACAGGAGAAGCAGTGAGCAATATTCTTGGTTGGAGATATGACGAATGACGGAGACTTTTCGCTATGAAACGGGCAGAGTCACTTGTAGTTGACACCTGCCTTCTTGGTAGATACATATCGATTGACGATATCGAGTATCTGGATGCGAGATTCGATGTCTTGAGCGATTGCCATGGAGTTTATTTTTTGATGACGAATTCTATCTGATCGACATTCCCAGACACCGACCGATTCCAGAACGGATATGAGCTGATGGTGACCTCTTTGACGTGTCCAGTATTGAGAAGTCGTGTGATCGCTTCCGTTTTTGCGAGTCAGGCTATAGTGACCTTGAGGTAGTGAGTGAGTTGATTTTTGGGATCTTCGAAGTCATGGGCTATACTCGTATTCATCTCCATGGTCGCCTTGATCGACTGATCATCTCCTGAACGAGCTATCACCGAGCTCACACGGAGTGTATCGGCATGGACTGCGACCTCATGATCAGTACCCGAGAGGAGTCCATCACGGAATATAGATGTAAGGTAGTCGATCGTCGCCTTGTGATCATAGATGAGTGCCTTGACGAGTACGGTACCTCGCATCTCGATCTCCTCGGCGAAGTCTCAGTACTTCTGTCCTGAGACTATCTCATAGCTCTCACCCGTGAATGATACAGCATCTCCACTGAAGAGAGCATAGTCATCTCCGGATGCAATTTTTTTGTCATCGAGATTTTTTTGTAGAGTATTACGGGCCACTCTATGGAGCTGCTCTCTGAGGAGTCCAGTTAGTTTTTTTACTTCAGCCTCTGTAACTATATGGATACGTGGTGCTTCTCCACCTACAAATGCTGTCTTTGATTTTGCGTATATTTTATCTCGATTGAATTTGAGTCCAGGAATGGTGAGATCGACTCCTGATGCAATGTTTCATTTTTGTCATATTGTCCCACCTGCTTCATCACGCACATCAGCGACGATATCTACATCGATGGTCCCCATCTCGGTGATACCATTGAGTGACTTGGCTGATGGTACATTGACCCAGTTGACAGATCGAAATACGATACCATCCAAAGTGACAAATCGAGTCTGAGGCTTGAGTGTCTGGGCCGTCGTAGTCTCATTGTAGATGGTGATAGTTCCACGAGCATTGGTAGTCGAGTTCGGATCGACTGTCTCGAGCTGGAACCGCATCGTGTAGGTAGTGGGGATATCCACCTGCCTGAGTGTGAGTGTATTGCGAGTTGCTAGCAGTGAACCAGAGAGTCACTGTGCATATATGATATTGGCGGATATAGGACGGATAGAGATCTGCGGAGTGATCGTGATGATCGTTTTGGATACAGCAAAATGAAAAATAAACAACAGGAGCGTCATCGACATAATGAGTCCGATGGTAATCAAGATAAAATGAGATCCATTTTTTTTCATGTGGATGATTTTTTTCTTGGCATCTGTCTTCTCGAATACGAGGAAGTAGAAATACTGTACTCATCGTCTCATCTCATACCAGAGATATTCGAGCATCGACATATTGTGGGTCGCGATATCCTGGGCTCCGTATTGTCGGTCGAACTCAGCATGTGCACCCGCCATCTCCGTCTGGATACCGAGAGAGCTCGCGATCAGTGCTGATGCAGAATCTGAGAGTACGAGTCGATAGATATCACTCGGGAGTCGCCGAGTCAACACGAGAAAAAAGTCTCGAGAAAGCGAGAAGCTCGCCTCTGAGAGATCAATCGTGAGGAATCCCGGATTGGATCTGTATTCTCGAGAGATTTCTTTGAGTGCTGTCATCTGTGACATATCACTCGTGATGTGGAGGGTGTTGTTATTCATATTGGTAGAGTACATAACGCATGATACGAACAAGGGGATCTCGGCGTGTCAGGAGGAGCTCACTCGCCATGAGCGAGAGTCATGAGACGACAGCCTGATCGTGAGTGATGGCTGGTGTTATATGCTCATGGAGTCTCTCTACGGAGAGCGTATATCCGATAGTCTCTTGGTAGAGATGAGTGAACATATCCCGGATGGTATGATTCTCAAACAGATTGCCATGCAGGATGAGTGTGTCGAATCTCACATCGATACGCTCTGTCTGGAGGTAGGCCAGTATCGTATCAGAGATATACGAGATGAACTCAGTGATAGCATCATGTGAGTCTCAGGCGAGACACTCAGACGGTGTACATATGATATTCTCGATCTGGAGAGACGAGGCATGTGGATAGCTCTGGCTGAGCATATCTATGAGCATCTCCACTCCATATGGGAACGTCTCGAATGCGAGGATCTCGTTATCCTCGAGTATCGTCACAGTGGCATGTCCATAACCGATATCTATGAGACAGCTCGTAGAGAGTGCTAGATCTGATTTTTCTATCAGCTTGGGGAGGATGAGTGGTGCAGGGATGAGAGATATCGGTCGCTTGCCGAGATGAGAGATGATAGAGCGGATCATATTGAACTCGCTCGATGGGACGAACACATTGAGGACCGTGAGCCTGAGTCGTCCACCAGTGAACCCGATCGGACTCGTCACCTTGCGTCCATCAACAGATATCGATATGATGGTGGATGATACGATCTTGAGATCATCTCACGCAATACCATATTGTTTTCGACTTTTTTTGTGAGCTCGGGTATAGGACTCTTTTTCTATTCTCGATATCATATCGTCGATCTCATGCATCGTGAGGAGTGAGCTCGGATCCGATCTCGTATACTGTGTGGCGATCATATCTGAGACGAATGCCCGAGACGGAAAACTCATAATAATATCCTCAGGAAGACTCTCGTGTGTATGTCCAGCCTGGATGATCGCTTGTTCGATATTGTCCGCGATCCCTCCGATATCTGCTACCATACCATCGATCCAGTTCTTGCGACCCTGTCTCACACTCGAGAATCCAGCACTCTCGAGGACTCCACTCGTCACATCATAGATACCAGCCTTGACACGATAGAGCCCCAGATCGATAGCGACGAACCGATGATAGTCGTGGATATGAGAGAGGCGGAACGACATGGAAAAATAGATGCCAAAAATATAGGCCCAATAGTACAGAAATACGTGAGAAAATCAACTATTTGCAAAAATATAAAAAATGTGACATACTGTCTCTATCTATGAAGTATTCTACCCTTATCGCATCTCGTCGCAATAGTTTTTTTTCTATCATCACATGGATATTACTATCACTCTCGACTACCATACTCTATCACTATGTAGTAGCAGCTCCAGGCTGGACTCCTTCAGATCTTAGATTCATTGACACTATTTACTCGATCGTACACACTATCACGATTGTCGCAATCATCGTCTATATAGTGAGCTTCTTATTTCGGGAGTTCGAGCATTCTTTTTTCGCTGATGGTACGGTGATCCGCAGATTCCTCCCGTTGATGAAGGTGATCATCATCGGACTCATCTGGGTAGGGGGTATATTCTCGATCCTCGATGGCCTCCATATCAATACGACGAGTATCCTCACTGGTACTGGGATTGCCGGAGTCCTCCTCGCGATCGCGAGCCGAGATATCATAACCAACCTCTTCGGTTCGCTCTCTATACTACTATCACGAACATTCGAGATAGGGGAGATGATCCGTATACGAACCAAGCCAGGAGCCATCTATGAATGAATAGTAGAGGAAATCACGCTCAACTATACCAAGATCACACATATGAGCGGAGAAGTGGTTTTTATTCCCAATAGAACTATCTATATCGAGACTATTGAGAATCTTTCTCGTCGTAGATTTTTTGAGTATATCTATCGAGTTCCGTTCCGCAAACAGTCGAATGTCATAGATATCAAAACCCGAATGCGAATCATCGAAGGTAAAATTGCAAGCTATAATCCGATCCAGATACTCTATGATACTGAGATACCCAATGCGGTCGATCTCGTCTACAAGATCACGATCATGCTCCCAGAAGAGAACGAGCAGTTTGATGATGAGATGCGACATTTTCTCATGGAACATATATTCATCGAGGCAACCAAGGATCACAATGAAGGCAACAAGATATAGATTCTATCATTTGCAAAAATAAAAATCCCCCTATAATCAGGGGGATTTTTACTAACCCAGATCTCTGGTTTCTAAGTTCTTTTTATGTCCAATCTCATATTCATACTCTCTTCTCTGGTCATCACCGCCATACTGACACTGATATTGATGCCATATGGTATCAGATTGTTTGTCAGATTATGACTCGGCAAAAATATCAGAGAAGAATGACTCATCGGGCAGGCAACGGAATTCGCGGTACTCCATGCTGGCAAAAAGGGAACCCCAACGATGTGAGGCGTGATAATCATATCTATTGTCCTCCTCATTGTCATAGTATCTGTCATTATCCAATACTCAGGCAATAGCCTCTCGGAGATCATAGGGGTCACTTTCCGATATAGTCTCTGGAACAGACAAGAGACCTACCTTGTCATATTCACCCTCGTGAGCGTCGGACTCATCGGGATGATCGACGACTATATGAACATACGAGGGATAGGGCGTACCAAGTGACTCCCTGCAAAGGTGAAGATGCTCCTCCTCATCATGTTCGCACTTGCTGGAGCCTATTGGTTTTCGATGAAGCTCGGATATACTGGGGTACATCTCCCATTCTATGGAGAGATCGAGCTCGGATACCTCTATATCCCACTCTTTGTACTCATCGTCGTAGCGACGGCCAATTCGGTCAATATCACTGACGGACTCGATGGTCTCGCCTGAGGACTCCTCCTATTCCAGTTCCTCGCGTATGGAGCGATCACATATCTACAGGGGCTATTTATTCTTTCTGCGTTTTGTCTCATTGTCGTTGGGGTGCTGGTTGGATTCCTCTGGTTCAATATCCACCCTGCGAGTATATTCATGGGAGATACGGGCTCACTCGCACTCGGTGCGACACTCGCAGTGATCGCTATGATGACTGATACTCTCCTGGCATTCGTCGTGATGAGTGCGTTATTCATAGCGGAGACACTCTCCGTGATCATACAGATGGCGAGCAAGCGACTCCGTGGTGGGAAAAAAGTATGGCGAATTGCCCCCTATCATCATCACCTCGAGGCAATCGGATGGGAAGAGGAGACTATTGTGATGCGACTCTGGCTCGTTGGTATGATATGTGCGATTGCAGGAACTATCCTAGCACTCATCGGCCGTATATAGAGCAAAATCGGACAAAATAGAGCAAAATCGGGCATAAAAATACAATTTCCCATATTGTATCACTTTTGTATTCAGTGTCCTATCAGAGTATCCGCATCACAGAGCCATCTTAGCATCCAGACAGGGCTACTGAGAATCACGAGTTTTCCCTGTATTAGACAGGAGAACTCGCCTATTGACAAGATATATTGTCAGGAAAAAACGAAAAAAAAATTGCATTTCCTTTTCGTCTGTCTATAATTGCTCTCGTTCCAATATTCTTAATTTTTTCTCATTATGAAAAAGCAGGACTTTATCAAGGCAGTTGCCGCTAAGGCTGGTCTCTCTCAGGATGCAGTAACAAAGTCTCTCACGAGCATGATCGAAGTTATCACTAAGTCACTCAAAAAAGGTGAGGAGGTCAATGTAACTGGATTCGGTGCATGGAAGATCTCAAACCGAGCTGCACGTAATGGTGTCAACCCAAAAACTGGTGCAAAGATCCAGATCGCTGCTATGAAGACTCCAGTATTCCGAGCTGGAAAGACTCTCAAAGAAGCAGTTCGCTAGTCAACTCCTCTCTAAAAAAGAGCAAAAATACCTTCCCGAGTTATCGGAAAGGTATTTTTTATTGGTTTTTTTGCTTTTTTGGAGAGATCAGTATATAGTGAACATATAACTTGATAAAAAGTATCTCAGATGCTCATAATAGATATCAGTCATCTCAACTACGAGGAGTCCATGAACAAACTCACTCAGACCCTCTCTGATCCTGATAATATATCGTGTCAGATTGATTTTGATGCTGATCATGGCAATTCGAAGATTATTCGTGATTTTATTGGACAGATTTTTGATCTGCATATGATCGAGCATCCTTGGAAGGGGAGGTTCATCCTGATTACAGATGAGCTCATCAATAACGCCATCGAGCACGGTAGTAGTGTAGGAGATATTGATAGTTGCATCATCGAAACACGCAAGGGTATCGATGGAGAGTTCTCTATCACTCTCGAGGTGCACGACACCGGGACAGGCAAGGATGCTAAAGATGCTACACATATGGAGTCTATTCGAGATGATCGTCTGGAGGATCATGCCAATGCTGATGGCATCTATATGGAAAAGCGGGGGAGGGGACTCTTCCATATCACAGAGAAGCTCGTAGACAAGCTATCATTCTCAGTAAGTCCTCGTGGATGACTCGCGGTGAAGATCGAGAAGAGTATACCGAGAGCATAAAAAAAGACAGTAAAACACCCTCAAAAATATATCTTGGAGGGGTTTTATGAGCTAGCCTTATCTTTTAGCATGGAGGAACAGATTAACTCACAGTGGCTCCTGTCAGACCCATGCTTCAGTGAATCATGCCTGCTTAGCAAGTTGCATCATTCCTTCTCGTGTCCTATGCTCCAAATCCCATTTACAGAATACCTCCATATAAGCTCGACTCGGATTTTCTTATTCGAAGATACTGGGTCTGAATTGCAAGATATTCCTCTGTGCTGATACGATGCCCCAGATATCAGAAGAGAGACAGCAATATGTACAATTCATACCCAGCAATATAGATAACAAGGAGATCATCTCTATGATCAATGCGTTCCATGGAACGAACGAGAAGATTGGTACATCCAACAGAAAAATACTCATAGTCGAAGACAATAATGATATCAGGGATATGTATGTGCTCAGGTTCAAGTCACGAGGATATACGACCTACAAGGCCAATGATGGACTCGCAGGTATAACTAAGACTGGGGAGATTAATCCGGGCATAGTAGTACTCGATATCATGATGCCTCATATGGACGGATTCGAGGTACTCCATACGCTCAAGAACAATACCAATATCAGACCAATTGTCATAGTAAATAGTAACCTGGAATGAGTTGATGAAGAGCGGAAAATCAGGGAACTCGGGGCTGATTTTTTTCTCCGAAAATCGCAATATACGCCACTTGAAGTTGTACAATTCATCGAGGACAACATTTTCCGAAAAGAGCTCATATAATATATATTATAGTACGCTGACCATTTTCGATAAATTGTTTTTTATTTGCATTTATCTAGATATATTTATAATAAAACTATGATACCATTCGATCGTATATATAGTTGGCTTTTTAAGTCTTTCAACATCTCAGGCGAGACAGTGCTTGT
>JAYTJD010000169.1:0-7485 GCA_043731405.1 Candidatus Altimarinota bacterium | reverse complement strand
CCGAGTCTCGGATATTGCGGTAGCGGATATTCATCGCGTATTGCGACCAGAGACCATTGCGGATGAGGAGTGTTACCTTCTGATTGCCGATCATGAGCCACGAGTGATGCCACAGATAGTGATCATAGGCGACGAGTATGCCAGATATGATGAGAAAAACAAGACTCGTAATCAGCCAAGAATACCCCGAGAGAAAATAAGTCACGATAGCGAGTGGGATAGCGACGATGATGATGAGTTTGAGCGAGTTGATCACGGGGATGATCCAGTGCTGATGTGTCTTGTAGAGGATTTTCTCTTCGAATGTAGCCTTGGGAGTAGTCATATATGTTAGTGATGCCCGTGTTGAGCTGGAGCTGCATGAGCCGGAGCAGCATGTGGATCTGGAGTATGTCCATGCCCGTGATCATCTCCACCGCCGACCTCATGGAACTCGACACGATAGGCGGCATCCTCTTTGGTTTTGTAGAATCCTATATGAGCGAGATTGTACCAGATCGAGAGGGCGACTGCATTGACAATATTGGAGAGGAGGAGCTTGTAGAGCATGAGGAGGATCCCGAGTGGTATAATGGTATCCTTGTGTGCGATCATATAGCCCCATACTGACGATGTACGGATCGTCTCCTGGTAGTAGAGACTATCTCGGAACCATACGAAGAATGTCCCCACCTGGAATATATAGGTCTGTTCTGTCATATAGATGACGACCGATGCTAGTGAGAACACCAGGAGCATGCCAACAAATATAAACTGGAGAATATAGAGTCCCTGATTGGTCGTCTCAGCGATCACGAGTCAGCCCTGGAGCGGGAACAACACAGCGAGGATGAATACCGCGTACACGGCGATCGAGATGATGAGTACAGCAAAAGGAAACGGAAAGAGTCCACCAGTGGTCCCCATCGGACCGTTGCCGAGGAGGAGTACCGAGAGGAGGATATAGATACCGAGTCAGACAATAGCACCGAACGCGATCTCATAGAGCGTATGGAGCGTCCAGTAATAGTACATGATGAGAGTCGCGAAAAAACTGAAACCAAAAAATATGATATCAAATTCTGAAACCTGAAATGTCTGTGCAAATGCCGCAACGAGACCCATATGTGAATCACTAAAAAACTATAACTGATATGAATTGTATAGAAGAGAGAGCCAAAAGCAAGGGATTTTTATTTCGATTTTTATTTCACCTTCAGGCTCGTGAGATATGCGATCGCGAGGGCATCCGCGGCGTCATCAGGCTTTGGGATCTCACTGAGTCCGAGGAGCATCTTGAGTGCCTTCTGAACTTGGGGTTTTTTGGCGAATCAGTTCCCTGCTATTCCCGACTTCACCTGCAGTGGAGTATACTCGACGAGTGATATCCCACGAGTTGCGAGCGTATAGACGACCACTCCACGAGCCTGGGCGACATCGATACCGTTCGTCACATTGCGGAGAAAAAACAAACGTTCAATCCCGCAAATCGTCGGATGATACGTATCGAGTATCTCACTGAGATCAGTCCCGATCTGCACCAGTCGATCAGAGAATGCTATACCAGGGCGAGTCGTGATCACTCCATACTCGAGTATTGTCACCCGTTTTCACTCCTTCTCGAGGACAGCGAATCAGGTCGTAGCGGTTCATGGATCTATGCCGAGGATTATCATGGGATGATTATATGGAAAAAATCATTTCCAAGAAACTTTTTGCATCACTCGCATCTACCATCACTTCCCTGATCCTCTGTGCATCACTATAGTTGACCTTGCCTTCGTGTCGCTTGCGTGAGAACACCTCGAGGGCTATGAGATCCGAGAACGGGACGAAACAAGTATCAGAGATGAGAGTATTGAATATATTCGGGATTTCTTTTTGCCAATAGGATATCAGAGACTCTGTCATCGGAGATAGATCTACGCCATCACGAACGAGCGAGAGGAGCTGATAGAGCCGGCCGATAGAGAGCGTATATCACTTCGTGAGGATATTGGCGATATCGGCATCAGTACTATGGATAGCGTTTCCGATCTTGGCATGTTGCATCTTTGTACGATATCCTGAAATAAGCTTCTCCTCGATCCAGGCATCGAGTATCTTCTGATAGGCGAGGACGATAGGTAGAGCATCCATCTGCGGATATCGTTGGAGTGTCCGCCAATATATCTCCGCATCGATGAGTCGCTCTGTAGTATATTTTGGAGCATTGTTGAGTGAGTCATCGAACTGATCGAGGATACGCTTGGTCAATATATCGAGTCACTCAGATTCGAACATATTAGCCAAGGATTTGCGAGTGGATTTGGTGGATTTGTCTCGTTCGATACGCCCTATCGAGCTCGCCACCTCACGACGCATCCACTTCTCAGCGAGATCGAGTCTCGACTGGAGTTCTGTATTTTCACGGATGAGGTCTGCTTTTGTTGTCATAGAATATATGGCTATACTAGCATATTCTCACTGATTTATCAACTAATCCGCACTTGTCTCTCAAAAAGTACGAATATGCACCATGATCTCAGCAAAAAGTGAGTCAAATCTCTTTTGCGTCCGAGCCTCCATATTGAGCCTGAGGAGTGGCTCGTTCGAGCTAGGACGAAAATTCCACCAAGAACCATCATCATAGGTGACGGTGATTCAGTCAAACAAATCATACTTTTCTGACTTATATATTTCTATGAGTTTCTCTATGGCTCATTTTGGATTTGGCACTTCGAAGTTGGCCTCCTCAAGAGTGATATATTTCTGATATTTTTTAGTAACTGCAGAGATCGGCTGTCCACTACGGGCCACTGCAGCGAGGAATACCATACCAGCCATGATGCCACTGTCCATATAGTAGTTATCACGGAAAAAATAATGAGCAGAATGCTCTCCAGCATAGACTATTGCAGGATTTTTCATCATTCGTTCTCGGATATAGACATGCCCTACCATCTCACGCTCATATTCACCATCAACTGATTGTACTGTGTCTTGGAGTATATGAGACACCGTAGCGTTGCCTACATATCCAGCTTTGGGGTATTTTTTGGCGAGCTCGGATACAATGACTGAGGAGATGATACCTGAAGTGATCGATTCACCGTGATCATCTAGGATCATGACCCGATCAGCATCTCCATCGAATATGAATGCGAGATCAGCATGATTGCTGAGTAGTGCTTGACGTGCATCTTCACGATTCTTCTCGAGCATCGGATTGGGATGATGATTCGGGAAATTGCCATCTGGATCGAGATAGAGTGGAATCATATGGAATCCAGCCTTCTCAGCGAGCCGAGTCATGAATGCTCCCGCAGCCCCATTGCCTCCATCAGCCACAATAGTGTATTGAGAGTAGTTTATACCTGATCATACGAATGATATGATATGATCTACCCAGTCCTCTAGGATATCTCTGTGTTCTATTTTCCCGTCATCCTGAGGAACGAAGGATCCGTGTTCTCCATTTTTATCTTCTGGATTCTTCGCAAGCTCAGAATGACTGAGACTTGGATGATTCATCTCTTTCATAATACCCACTATCTCAGGACCATATTTTTTTAGATTATATGGTTCTCATTTGTGGTTCAGACTTTTCATACCGTTGTATTCACGAGGATTGTGACTCGCAGTGATCATCACGCCTGCATCGATATCATCATAGTGACATGTCGCGAATGAGACCATATCCGACGATACGAGTCCGAGATCGATCACCGTAGATCATGCATGTGTGACTCCCGCAGAGAATGCCGTTTTGAGGGCAATTGCAGATAGTCGGGCATCATATCCGAGTGCTATTCGTTTATTTTTGGTCACTATAGCGAAACCATATCCGAGACGATAGTAGAATTCATCGTCGATGTCTACTCCATAGATACCACGCAGATCATAAGAACGAGAGAGTATAGAATAATCCATAGAAAAAATATTAGAATATCTTGATCCACATATCATGAAAATAAACATCATGATCTGCTATTGAAGACTTGAACTGAGTATACCCTGCATACGATCGGGACTGCCCGCTATCTCGCATGTGATCGAGGTCACAATATTGTATTCAATTCGCGTAAGAGTCAAGCATCCAGCGATCAAGGAGAGCAATCCCAAGATGGTAGGGATGAGAGTCAGGATGATAAAAAGAAACCCAATACTCACTCGTCACTCCCTCATCGATGAATATCGCTCCTGCAAGTACTCGTCCTCAGACTGATGCTGTATATATCCTATATCCTGAGTCCTGAGATCCGAGGAGCTTGCGAGTCATACGGATGCGGGAACGCTTGTCACGGTCTGATACAGGAGTATCATTATACTTTTGGAGAAAATCATCAAGCGAGCAGTCCGTACGAATCTCTATTGTCCCATTTTCTATATTCTGGAGTACCTTGCGTCTGTGTGCTCTCGCAGGGGCTGTCCACTTGTTCCAGTAGTCAGGTTGATCCAGTGAGACAAAAGCAGAGCGAGAAGAATGGATATTTTTCTGGGTGAACCATTTTGGAGCTCGCCACCATCCTGCAGGCTGCTCGAGTCTCCGCATAGGAGTCCACCAGATGATCCCATGCGATATTCAGGATTTCTGGAGTTCCGCTCTCGTGAGTTCAGTATCATTTTTCTCCATGCTGACACTCCAGACTCCTGGGAATATCTGGAATCCTGTCCAGAACTCATATCACTTCCCTATTCGCTCTACGATATTGTTGGTATACTTGCGATAGTAGTCAAAAAAAACTCTCGATCCAGTGCGATAGTAGGAGAAGTCAGTGGGGATGAGTGAGCGAGAGAGGGGTTTCAAGAAAATTATTTTATGATACAGTATAAATCTACTAATCAAGCAGTTGTAATAATTACATTATTACTAAGATCAATATTTACTCATGCCTGACATAGTGCATTATCCGATATACGGAATATAGTGACGCTTGGATGTCGCTTATTATGTAATTTATAAGGAATATTACATTCATATCATCACCCTTGAGTCTGTTTTAATAAGACAGATATTTTTATTGGTTGTGATTCCTGATATTGAATATATGTCCCTATTAATGAAATAATGGCTCCTAATATAATAAATCAAAAAAGAACCGTATCTACAATAGTATAATTTCATACAATTCATGATATGGTAGATATCATTATTCAAATAATTGAAGTATATATTCCAGAAATATACATATTGAAAAATAATTACACCATCCTTTCAAACTCCTCCACCATCTTCTCTACTTCTCGCAGTCCTGCTCTATAGAACTCTGGGGACGCGATATCGATACCATAGCGAGCGAGGATATCTCGTGGCCGCTCTGATCCTCCTGATCTGAGAATATCTTTATAGTCTTCTTTTGATAGGGATCAGTCCTGTACTTTGTTGTAGAGGGCAAATGTGAGCAGATTGCCAAATGCGTAGGCATAGCAGTAGAACGGCGTATGATAGATATGTGGGATCATCGACCATCCACTCTCATTCTCTGCATCGATATCATAGGCAACCACTCCTCCATAGAGGCTATCCTGATGCTGTCTCCAGAGGATATTGAGATCCTTGTAGGAGAGCTCTTCTCCGCTGTGGATCTGAGTGTGTACCTCTCGTTCGAATGCGACATACTGCACCTGACGAAAAATCGTGGCAAATATATCTCCGAGTCGCTCATTGAGATATTCTTTGTATTCTTCAGCTGTGACGAGTGATTTGACCTTTTCTCCCAGGAGCATCTCAGAGAATATAGAGGCCGTCTCTGCCATAGATAGGGCCGAGTCATAGACTGGAGCCTCTTGTCACTGAGAGAGGTGCCCATGGATCGCATGACCGAGCTCATGAGAAATCGTCGAGACATCTCGGAGCTTGCCCGTGAAGTTGAGTAGGACGAACGACTCTTCTCCCTTGCGATAGGATGCATACGCTCCCCCTCGCTTGCCTGCCCCTGGGAGTGCATCGATACGCTCCTCCTCGATCATACGAACACTATAGTCATAGAACTCAGAATCAAAATCTTTCATCACACTCAAGTGGAGATCATATGCCTCATCAAATGTAAAATTCTTGTCGACCGTACCAAGTGGTGCACCGATATCGTAGACTGAGAAATCAGAATCAAGAGTGAGCATCCCCGCCTTGGCTCTTAGAAATCTCTGGTACAGTGGATAGGCTTTTTCGACCTCGGAGAGGAGCATATCTACCACGACATCGTCCATCTCCTCGGAAATATTGCGTTGTGCCATGACACTATCTGGATATCCTCGCATCGTTATCTCTGAGCTCCAGTCCTTCACGATACTAGTATAGATATTCCCGAGAGATATCTGAGCCTGCTTGGAGTTGTAGACTCGACGGAGTGATGCATAGGACTCTCGTCTGATATTACGGTCAGTATGCTGACGATAGCTCCTGACCTCTTCTTCGGTGAGCTTTCGCTCTTCTCCATCGATCGTCATCGTATACTCATAGGATCCCGTGAGCTCATCATGGAGCGAGTTCGCGAGCGAGAGGGGTCGAGATTTGAGATTGAGGACTTTTTCTTCGGCGGCTCCGAGAATATAGCGTATACTATCCGCGGTCGAGAGGAGATCATTTTTGTATCGAGCCATGATAGGATCATGTGCCCAAGCAATGATACGGTCATATCCTATAGTTTTCCACCCTTGGGCTACCCAGAGCATCTGGTTCGACGCTTCAGTATAGATATAGTCTACTTCACCCATCCGCTTGGTCACAGCGAGATCCTGAGTATCGAGTGATGATCGATAAAACAGATAATAGCTCGGTGTCGCCATATCATGGGACATAGCGGTATAATCTGAGTAAAATCTGAGGATCTGCTCTGGAGTAGTAAAAGTATGAAAAGTATGTTCGTATTGTTTGGAGAATTTCTCAGTTGTTGGGAGTATATTAGCGATATCGGCAGCGAGTTTTTGGTCATCGAGTCCAGTATAAAAGTAGCGGGCAAGATTCCACTTGGTTGGATAAGTCATAGTATATTATTTTTTGAAATGTAAAAACTTGAGGAGTACCTCACGAGTAGCGAGCATATCACCCTTGGCTGTATGTGCCTCATATCCGGACACATGGAATACATCAGCGAGTCATCCAGGCTTCGAGAGACTCGTACTCTTGAATGGAAGTGGGATATTGTTGTATCTTGCTATAGCATTGGCCTGATTGGCTATCGACTTGGTATCGATGATATCATTGCCGAGTGAGTCCATGAGAATACTCCGGCGAGATCGATCAAATACACTCGAAAGAAATACTATATCTGCCGTGATATATTGCCCGACGATGATCGGCTTGTGCTCAGCGGAGAAATACGTCTCAAAAAATCCCGTAAATATATCACAGAACTCCTCATACGACCGTCCAGCCGCGATACGATCCAGAGTGAATCCGTTGTAGTCAAGTGCTGATCTATCTATGGCTACATCTTCTGGAGGACAGAGATCCATCATGAGCTCACCCAGTATCTCGAACTGAGCATCGAGTACTATCATACCTATCTCTATGACTCCATGTTG
>JAYTJD010000168.1:0-3005 GCA_043731405.1 Candidatus Altimarinota bacterium | reverse complement strand
AAAATTCATGTGTGTATTGCCATTCAAGTGAAAAGGAAGAGTGATAGCATCTTCTTGTGATATGAGTAAAACCATCACATTCCCTATACTTGATAATTCGCTCCTTGGTGAGACGATCATGATCGGTGGTCGCAAGATCTATAGTCCATACAAATAAAAAACCCAACCTTGCGATTGAGTTTCTGGAGGTGAGGTTCACTCACCGGGTGTACGAGCATAGTATCATAAACTATCAAAAAGTCAAAATAAAATACCAAAAAACAATTATTTGCACTTGACGCAAGCATATATCGGTTCACAAAAAGTTATCAAAATCAGTAAACAATACTCTATGCCCACACACAACGACTTCGATCTCGAAAAATGGAAAGAAATAGATCTCAATATGGATAGTCTCTGGGTCATCGGTGAGCGAGCTAAGTGATGAAAGAGATCTAACTTCTATCATGGGAACTTCATCCCGCAGATTCCCAACCACTTCATCCAGAGATATACCAAAAAATGAGGCTGGGTCTATGATCCGTTTCTCGGGAGTGCGACAACCGCTATCGAGTGCGAGGAGCTCGGACGCAATATCATCGGTATCGACATCCAACCATCTCTCATCGAGCGAGCCAAGGAACTCGTCCCGTCAGATCAGATCCATACTCATTTTTGAGTGGGGGATAGCTCGTCGCCTGAGACGCTCCATGATATACAGAAGATACTCAAACATCGAGATATTGATGGTGTAGATCTCGCCATATTGCATCCACCATATTTTGATATCATCAGATTCAGTGAGAAGTCCGAAGACCTATCGAATACCAAGAGTGTCCCACACTTTCTCGAATCATTCGGAAAAGTGATAGACAATACGCACAAGATCCTCAAGAAGAAGTGATATATGGTCATCGTGATCGGTGATGCCTACAAGAATAGTGAATGGGTTCCGCTTGGTTTTATGTGTATGGCAGAAGCACAAAAATATGGATTCACTCTGAAATCAATTATAGTGAAGAATATGGAGGGGAATAGGGCAAAACTTTGAAGTGGTGGAATATGGAAGTACCGAGCCCTATCAAGTGATTACTATGTTTTTAAGCATGAGTATATCCTAGTTTTCAAAAAGTAATGTTACTTATAGTCTGTAGATTTATAGTCATCATCTCTTATAGTAAATTCACTTTTATTTTCTCGCATCATGGATATTAAGAAAACCTTCTGAGAGACGATTCGTACTCTTCGGAAAGGGAAAAAGATCTCTCAAGAGTGACTTGCTGAAAAGTCATGACTTCATAGAACTTACATAGGCAATATTGAAAGATGAGAAAAAAATCTCTCTCTTGAAAATATTGCTATTCTTGCAAATGCCCTAGAAGTTGAAATAAAAGATTTATTTTAATTTCTATAAATTATGGCAAAGAAAGATGGTAAGAAAGAGTTATTTATTAGACTTGCAAATCCAGATTCAAATTGAGTTTCAAGATGGGTTATGAAGACTGAATTTATATGAGAGTTTGCTCTTTTATATTTTGATAATTGATTTCCATGGGGAAGAGGATCTTCTCAAATTAAGAAAGAATTTATTGTTGAAATAGATAGGAGTCATTCATCAGGCAATAGAATTGATGCGATAAGACTGAATGGATTCAATAAAAATAATTGAATAAGCCAAAGCATACGAAAAGAAATTATTTCTGAAATCACAAAACAGAGATGTGTAGTGTTATGAACTCATACAAGTGGAGACTATAAGACTGCTCCTGATCATAAAGATTGAAGGAAAGATGATCCTAGAGTCATGAATTTAGAAACTCAATTACTCACAGATTTTCAACCTCTCAGTAAGCCTGCAAATGATGCTAAAAGACAATTTTGCAAAGAATGTAAAGCAAGTTGAAATAGATATGATGCTAAAAAATTATGATATCTGGTATCAGTTGTTAAGGGTAATCTAAAATATGAAAAACCTTTAGGTTGTGAGTGATGTTTTTGGTATGACCCAATTGCTTTTAGAAAAAATCTAAAACCAACTTGAAATTAAAATATAAATGAATACTATAAGTAACAATTAAAATAAGATATGAATTATATCGGCTCAAAACTTTCTCTTCTCGACTTTCTCTACACTTCTATCACTTCGGTGGTGGGAGATCAGAAATATATGTTTTCGGATCTTTTTGCAGGAACGGGTCAAGTATGAAGGTACTGGAAAGAAAAATGACATCAAGTATGGGCAAATGATCTCCAGTACTATAGCTATGCACTGAACCGTCACTACATCGGCAATCATCATGATCTCTACTTCGTAGGGCTCATATCAGAGATCCCAGAGCTCCTCATCGCATCAGTGAATGAGACCAAGGAGATCGTACTTGCATATCTGAGTGGGCTCGAGCTCACGAGCGGATTCATCTACGAGAACTATTGTTCTGGTGGTACGAGTGGAGGTATGCATGAGCGACAATACTTCTCCGATGAGAATGGTAAGCAATGTGATACGATCCGTACTCAGATAGAGATCTGGAAAAATGAAGCAAAAGTGACAGAGGATGAGTATTTTTTCCTCCTCGCATCTCTTCTGGAAGCCATCGACAAGGTGGCCAATACCGCATCGGTGTATGGAGCATTCCTGAAGAAACTCAAAAAATCAGCCGAGAAACCACTCGAACTCAAACCAGCGAAGTATCATCTCAACGATCATGATCATATCGTGACGAATAGTGATGTCGGACTCCTTGCGGCGAGTAGTAAGCACGATGTCGTCTACCTCGATCCGCCATACAATCATAGACAATATAGTGGGAACTATCATATCCTGGAGACGATCGCGAGATATGACTCACCTGAGATCCATGGTAAGACGGGGATGCGAGACTGTCGTGAACAGCGGTCTGACTATTGTAGTAGAGTCAATGTGAAGCGGGCATATAGTGAACTCATCGACAATCTCGATGCGAAGTATATATTCCTCTCGTACAATGATGAGGGACTGATGAGTCTCGATGATATCCGAGAGATCA
>JAYTJD010000167.1:0-3011 GCA_043731405.1 Candidatus Altimarinota bacterium | reverse complement strand
TAAATGGGGAGATGATCATGTGGCATCTCGAGGGCAGCTAGGGCACACTCATATGAGAGCAACAACATGATTCATGTAGTTGGTGAGTTCTCACACTCGCAGATTCCGGAGAATCTGACCTTAGCTGCCCTTATGGTGGTTTGATTAGACAAGACGCCCAGTCTTGTTTTTTGAGATGAAAACCAATACCCTCTCACTGAAATATTCAGGAAGATAGTATTGGTCCTCATCCGTGTTTTTGTTTTTGTATATATACCGGTACTATTTGTTCTTTTTGTATTGGTATAGTTTTGGAAAACTGTATTTTTGGATTTGCATGCAGGAGGATTCTCTGAGTGAGAACTCCTATGATCGGGAAGCCAGGATTTTTTTAAGGTTCATTCTCTTTCGAGAAGACATAAGCAGTATATCAGTTAAATGAGAAAGTTACGAGAATATTGATATTGCCTATCTGATAATATGATTGAATATATACAAGTATCACCCTGTTTTCCTTTTACTAATGCTATTTCGCATATTACGATATAATCGTGCAGTTATAGAACCATTTCTGTATACATATTGTATCTGTGTATATCTATTGTGCACAATGTAACCGCATCTGGATCTACATATCACGTGAATTGTATCAATCAATAGCAACCCTAGTATCATCACAGCACCAAAAATAGAAAAACACCACTATATGTAGTGGTGTTGGTATGATTTGCTGTATGGTATTATATTTCTGGTCTATGCATCCTCGAATTATGCGTTCAGAAAGCCAAAACCTATCACAATACCTGCAGTTTCTGTCCTGAGGACTCTTTCTCAGAAACGAGCAAATATGAAACCATTATCTTGCATTCTCACTCGTTCAGCATCCGACCAACCACCCTCTGGCCCAACCCAGAGTCCCATATTCTGGAGATTATCATACTGTGATATCCGTATACTCTCTCAGATGGTGTCAAGTACGATATGTGACATCTCTATTGTACTGGCAGTATACTCAGGGAATCTCTCGATGAAGGCTATCTCAGGCATCACGACACCACCACACTGTTCGAGGGCTTCGCGAGCAATAATGATGAATCTGTCGATCTTGGTCGGTGATAGGAGTAGCTTTTGTGAGCGATCCGAACGGAAGAATACAAATCTCGCAATCCCGATCTCGACTCACTTCTGGAGGATATATTCGATCTTCTCATGCTTGTTCGGGAGTGCCTGATATATCGTGACTCGTTTGTGTGGCTCCGTATTCGGAACTCGACTTGCTACTCATCGGAGTCAGATTGATTTTTTTCAGGTAGTGGTGATCTCATATTCCATCTCACTACGATCACCCATGAAGAGTACTATATGCTCTCATATAGCGACCCTGAGCACCCTCGTGAGCTGATGCACCATATCGGTATCGGTGACCACCATATCGACCTGAATCGGGAATGTCACAAAAAATCGTTGCATAGAATCAGGGCTTAGGTCTTAGAATTGAGAGAAGTAATTTCTCGATAAATATCACGAGGAAGCAGGAGGAAATCAGTGAGGATCTTCCAGGCGATGATGATGAGTATCGCACTCCCCTGTATGGCAAATCCGTACACAAATCAAACCATATCAGATCATATATTTTCGCCGAGGGGTTGATTTTCGAGATATTTGGCGAGACGGTTCTGAGAAAATGGAAGTCGAGCAGGATCAATGGCTCATATCTCTGGAGTATCTGATTGTCTATCGAGCGAGGCGATCACGCTATCATAGGTATCTCGTGATATCGTCCCCTCACTGAGAGCCGCTCTGATATCTGATTTGAGACTGTCGAGAGAGTTGCCTGTCTCGATCTTTTGGCGCAGTCCGTGGACATCGAGTCACTTTTTCTTTCGCATCTTCTCTTTTGTTTTTTCGAATTCCTCAGTTTTTACCTCCAGTACTATAGTTTCTCGTTCTTTTTTCTCACGGATGCGATCGCGAGCCTCACCATAGGCTCCTGGATTTTCGGACATAAATAATATTTTAGAAAAACTCTTAGATTTCAAAAACTTTCAAAAACAAGAAGTTCCGAGATTACCTGCAAAAGATATTTTTGCTGATAAGATCGTATGCAAGGCTCGAGGCATTAGAATTTTTTTCGAAAGGAGTTTACGGTAAGTAAATGACTAAGAAGAAAATTCTTATAACGATGAAATTCGCCGTTTTTCAAAGTTTTTTACATTCCTTCCATTTCCATTCAAATTAATACATTCATCTCCGCTGCATACTCGAGTGGGAGCTCCTTGAGGAGTGGTGAGACGAATCCCCTCACGATCATCGTCTTGGCCTCTGTTTCCACTATCCCTCGAGACATCAGGTAGAATAGTGTATCCTCATTGATCTTACCGACACTCGCCTCATGGGCAATCAGAGCATCGTCGGTGGCGATACGGATATCAGGTATGGTATTTGACACCGATCGAGAGTCGAGGATGAGTCCGTCGCAGTCGATTTTTGAAGTGGCGTTTTTGGCGGATTTTTTGATGTCGACGAGTCCACGATAGGTCGATATACCACCATTCTTCGACAGTGACTTCGACACGATCTCACTCGCGGTATTGCGTCCGATATGGATCACCTTGGCACCTGTATCCGTCTCTTGTCCCTCATTGGCGAATGCGATACCAAAATGCAGTGCCCGAGAGTCATCCCCCTTGAGAATAGAGCACGGATAGAGCATCGTCACCCCTGAGCCGAGATTGCCACCCACCCATTCGATCGATCCTCACTTCTCGACGATGGCTCGCTTGGTATTGAGATTGTAGGTGTCTACCGACCAGTTCTCGACGGACGAGTATCTCATCTTGGCTCACTCGCCCACATAGATCTCAACACAACCGGCATGGAGTGATGCTGTCCCATATTTGGGTGCACTACACCCCTCGATATAGTGTGCAGATGCACCATCCTCGATGATGATGAGGGTATGTTCGAACTGTCATCCTGATTTCATATTCATCCGAAAATATGCTTGGAGTGGGGCATCGATCTGGACTCAG
>JAYTJD010000166.1:0-1125 GCA_043731405.1 Candidatus Altimarinota bacterium | reverse complement strand
TTATGCGTACAATCAACAAGGTTATCCTTATTGGTAATATTACCAAGGATCCATTTATCAAAACTACTACCGCCGACAAAAAAATCGCCACCTTCACCGTCGCTACCAATAGATACTATAAAAGCCCAACCGGAGAATCTCTCTCTGATGCCGAGTATACCAATTGTGTGGCATGGGGCCCACTCGCAGAACGATCCGAGCAATTCCTTACCAAGGGCAAACTCGTATATGTAGAGGGTCATCTGAAAACTCGTATCATCGATAAAGATGATGGTACAAAACTCTACAAGACTGAAGTTGTCGTAGATCAGCTCATATTTCTCTCCAAGAGAGAAGACTGAGTTGAAATTGGTACTGAGATCGCAGAGGTTG
Organism: Candidatus Altimarinota bacterium; assembly: GCA_043731405.1. Lineage (GTDB taxonomy): Bacteria > Patescibacteriota > Gracilibacteria > BD1-5 > UBA2023 > JABFSX01. The sequence goes on along the minus strand of JAYTJD010000166.1, from coordinate 753 downwards.
CCCACTTCGATGACTTTTCTGATCTCGATACCGCCAAAATATAATCTCTAACCCCTACTTTTATGGCAGTCGCTAAAAAGAAGGTTTGCCCTATCGATGAAGCTGGTGTGACACACATCGACTACAAGGATACGGTATTCCTCAAAAAATACCTGACAAAGTTCAATCGTATCATCCCACGATACTACTCAGGTACAAGTCTCCGCAATCAAAAGAAACTCGCAGTCGCAGTCAAACGAGCTCGATATATGGCTCTCCTCCCATACGTACTGGAGGTCCGTGTATCAACAGCTCCTACGGCTACGCCTCGAACTCCAGAGATCGACACCGCTGCAGTTGCAGTCTAGTTACATCATAGCAATGAGTCACATCTGGTCCATGTGAATAACACTCTTTCGGTTATCGCTTTAAAAAACAAAAAAACACTTTTACTTAAAAAAGAGTGTTTTTTTTGACAAAAGAAAGAAGATTTGATATGATACGTATGTCACTTATATTTTCTTACTTATTTTTTATGACAATTATCCAAAAAGGACTCTATTCACTCATTGGACTTGCTAGCACTACAGCATCTGTACTTGCAGGACCATTTGATGGCAAGCCAGTTACTATTGCTGGAACTTCTCAGAATTCTGCTGAGGTTACTGCACAGAATCTCATCAATAATGCTCTCATGTTTCTCTCTATTCTTGCTGTTGGATACGGTATTTGGGGTGGATTCCAGATTGTTACGGCTTGAGGTGACGAAGAGAA
>JAYTJD010000165.1:0-7520 GCA_043731405.1 Candidatus Altimarinota bacterium | reverse complement strand
GAGCAGGAGCAGGAGCAGGAGCAGGAGCAGGAGCAGGAGCAGGAGCAGGAGCAGGAGCAGGAGCAGGAGCAGGAGCAGGAGCAGGAGAAGTCAGTGTATCTATGAGTTTTTTTTGTGTTTTTGGTCCGAACTTCCCATCAATATTACCTCATTCAAATCAGAGAAGTTTTTGGAGTATCTTAATATTTTCAATAGATTCTTGATTATAAAAATCTGATTTTTTTACTTTTTTAAATGATTCAAAAACGGGTTTTCATTTTTGTGATATAGTAGTACTACTAATGAAATGTGAACTAATATCTTTCTCAAATTTTTTTATCTGAACAAGATTATATTCAAGAGTCATCCTTAATTGTGGATCTATACCAGAATCATCAATAGTTATTTTCTTTGGTGTTTTCACATCTATTTTAACAATCTCCAATCCTCATTTGGTTCATTCTTGAATGGTTATAATATCATTATCTTTCTTTTTTCATGCATCTGTTCGTGCAATAGCAATCTCTCTAACTTGCTCAGACGATAGATTACCAATCATTTCCTCATATGTTTTTTTTGCATTCTTACCTCACTCGAGGTAGTCTCTAGTTTGAAAATTTACTTGAATTGACATATAATTTTTAATTATTTTAAATAAAATCCAATAAAGATTGGATAGAAAATTTATAATTCTATACCTAACCTATTAGTATTATTCTCCTATTACAAGTCTAGTTCTCTATATTGTGCTTTTCTCCGAGAAACTGTCGGATCAGATTCTTGGTGAGTAGGAGGATGACGATACCTAGGAGTAGTGAGATCAGAGCAGATATCGCCTCATGTGTGGGATAGATATAGAGATCACAGAGATTCCAGAGTCCACGCCAGAAGAGTATGATACCCACTCATACCCAGAGTGCCTCGGTGCGCTTCATCCATTTTTCGAATGTAGTATAGTGATGTCGGCGGAATAGCATAGAAATATTTTAGTATACATATAGTCTATCATATATAATATTTTTTTGCAAAAGAATGCAGTTCGGACAGAAATATCTCCAGCAATTGACTTTTCTGAGTATTCACTAGACTCATTCGCATGAATCGACCTATCATTTTGCCAAAGAGATTTTATTCGCCTAAAAAAATATTGGGACAATTTTTGAATATTTTTCTCTTTCTGATCCTCATATTTTCCATATTTTTGTTCTGGAAAGGATCCCAGACTCCTACGTACCCCGTCGGATCTCCCAGTTCGCTCATATTCTGTTATCATGATAGTGCTACTGGGAGCGTGACCGATTGGGATTGTATCAGTAAAACAGCCGCAATCGTACTCGAAACTACTTCGACTCGGGATTTTATGGATTTCTTGACCAGCTCTGGTGCTCCAGAGTTGCTCAGCAATAGCTGCCATTCGATTGCTCATAGTATCGGGGCTCAGACATTTGATCGATCATCTGGTATAGAAAATGCTCTCACAAAATGCAGCAATACTTGCGGAGCAGGATGTATCCATGGGGTCATAGGGACTGCAGTGCTCCGAGACCTCGGTGAACCATACTCATCGGAGAATATCGAACATGCGAGCATAGCGACTATAGAGAAAATCTGAGAGAGATATTGTAAAAGTGGAAATCCTATGTGTCATGCAGTCGGACATATCCTCTATATATCTACTCGGTCTTTTACAGGTGCTCTCGGGAGCTGCGAGAATATATCTACTGGAGAACACCGAGAATCTTGCTACAACTGAGTATTCATGCAGGGAGTTGGTGGTGAATCGGAGTGACTATTCTCAGGTCCACAGTCCCCACATACACTCGTGGATGATCTGAGCTATCCCTGTTCTTTCGTGCAGAATGATCAACTCCATGCCTGTTTTCACTATCTCCCACTAGTTCAGAGTCAATTTTTCAAACTCAAAAATCTGCACGATCCGCAGGAGCGAGACCGTATGGCAGATAAAGTATGTGAAAAATTCCCGATGCCCGGCCGTGGAGATTGTTTTGAGGGGATTTGATTTTTTGTGAATAATACCGTATTCGAGGATGAGATTCAGGTAGATATCTATAAGCGTTGTGAAGGACTACAGACAATCTCAGATCGAGAGGCCTGTACGCGAGGTATTGTCTGACACTATATGTATCGAGCAGAGTACACTCCACTCATTGCCTATTGTGAGGGCATCACAGAAGCACCACGCAGAGTTACTTGCTATGATGCTATGTTCGATGCGATCTCAGGTGGAGACAATCCAAAAGATCCGATAGATATCTGTAGGGCAAATAATTCTCCTATATGTCTGAGTGAGTATGCTCGTTTTACAAAAGAGAATAGATAGAAGATCCACCGATATTGGTGGATCTTCTAGTAGTGCTCTATCTAGGGTCTAGTCTGAGTCATAGTCAGAACCAGAGTCAGAATCGGAATCTAACTGGATGATCTCCGAGAGTACCCAGTCAAATTCTCCCTTGGTTACCTCAGTTCCACAATAGTCACACTTTCCTATAGCATTGATCTTGAGTACTGATCCACAGTTCGGACACTTATCTGCGAACACTCCAGATTCGCTATCCTTGGTGAGTACCGTATTGGAACGCATCCAGATCCATATCTCTTTCCAGTGTTCGAGCTCGCCACCATTGTGGATCTCAGATACCGATCCATCATCCGCATCTACCACTGTGTCGACACATGAGGCATTGATGAGCGTCTTCATATAGATGTACTTCTCATCTGTGGTGATATCGAGGATATCGACACGATCGAGGGAGAGTCGCTCGAGGACATTGTGTTGATTCTTCGCCTTGTATGGCTCGAGCTGGAGGGTGAATCTCCTCATAATACCATCAGAGATAAATGCTCTCGCTCCTGACATATCTCCAGCACACCATGCGTTCTGGATCTTGAAGAATCCAACATTGAGGAGCTCTCGGAATCTCTGTTGTGTCCAATTCGGATCTTTCGAATGGACATATTCCATTTTTTTGTCGATGTCTTCCGACTTTATTTCTTCTTTAGAGGCCCTACTAGATTTTTTGTTCTTCTTTTGTCTGATTGCTTGCAATCATACGGATCAAAAAACAAAAATAAATATTCACATCATACCAAACGTCATTATGGTATTGGTTTTATTACAGCTATCTATTGCCACTTGATTCCCAATGTAGCGTACTTCACATGGAATAGATGGGGTCGATGAACCTCCACCGCCCCCGCCACCTCCTCCTCATCCACCTCAACCTCCACCGCCCCCACCACCTCCTCCTCATCCACCTCAACCTGCTCGTGCGAGTACCAGAGTCGGGATGACAAAAAGTCCTATTATAATCGAAATTAGTATTTTTTTATATTTATTTTGCATAGAGAATTGGATTAGATAGATGAGAGGATTTCTGATTTTTTCTTATCGAACTCTTCCTGAGAGATCAGTCCACCATCCAGGAGGGATTTTGCTTTTGCGAGGCGAGATTCTGGAGTCTCGACCGTTGGACTATTCATCACACCACCGAGTGATTGTCCTGCACCCATACCCATGAACATCCCTGCAGCCCCTCATTCATTTTTCGCTGCATCGCGGAGTGCCCCGAGTTTTTGCATGTCTGCATAGGATATTCCTGCTGATTGCGATGCGACTACTTGAGCCTGTGTATCTGCGATCGTCTTGATACGTCCTTGGGTATCCTCGTCGAAGTCAGTATTTTCGATACGAAAATCTGAGAGCTCGAGTCCGAGTGGGACAAAGTCATCTTTTGCAGAGGCTTGGACAAGAGTAGAGAGTTCCAGTCGATTGGCATCGATCTCATTGTACCCAATTCCTGCAGTCGCAAATGTATCCGTCATCGGTGCAATGATACGATCACTGACAACCGTTCGGATTGACTCGATCGTGACACTATCTTGTGTTCCGACATAGTTCGTGAAGAGATTGCCAAAGTCAGCAATCCGAAAAGAAAAATTCCCAAATGCTCGCATCCCAACAGGGAACTTGTAGCTCGGATCGATATACTTGATGGGCGACTTTGTTCCCCATTTTTGGTTCGTGATGATCGTCGTCTTGAAAAAATAGATCCCCACCTTGTTCTCGCTCTCGAACGCTTGCATAAATTTCGAAAGAGTCGTGAGAAATGGGATATTATCGGTGGCAATACCAAATGTCCCAGGTTCAGTCATGACATTTTGAACCTTTCCTTGGTATACCATGACGACTCATTGTCCTGGATTGATTATGAGTTTAGAGAGATTTTTGATCTCGTCACCTCGAAGGAGATATTTCTGTACGAGAATATCTGGAGATGGATTATCCCACTGGATCACGGAACGCATCTGGTTTTTGATAAATCCAGCAGAAGAAGTATTCCCCGTCACAAAATCAAGAATTCACATACAATGAAAATAAAAAAGTAGAGAATTTCAGTATAGCAAATCTTCAAAAATAAAGCAAAATTTTTCGAAAGAATTGAAAAAATCTCTTATTTCCTTATATTAAAGCATATTTATAAAACCACCATATGATCGATATCAAAATACTGCGAACCAATCAAGAACTCGTCAAAAAAGCTCTCCACGATAAAGTCACCAAGTGAGTCGATCTCGACCGTGTGATAGAGCTCGATGCTCAGCGTATCGCTCTCGGGCAGGATCTCGATGCCCTGCGTATGCGTCGCAACGACATATCATCTCAGATGGGAGCGGGCAAGCCTGAGCCACATATCCTCGCCGAGGCCAAGGAGATCAAAGAAAAAATCCAAAATCTCGAACCAGAGTTCGAGGCAGCAGAGACCGAGTTCTACGCTCTCTACAAGAAAATCCCAAATATCCCAACCGCAGACACTCCAGTCGGACTCACCGAGGAGGAGAATGTGATCGTGAAACAATGGGGAAAAATTCGCGAATTCGACTTCCCAATCAAGAATCATGCTGAGATCGCAGCTGTCCGAGGCTGGATCGATAAAGAGCGAGCAGCCAATGTCGCGGGTTCACGATTTGCCTACCTGATGGGAGACATCGTCCGTCTCCAGTTCGCTCTGATCCAGTGGGTGATGGATACACTCGGGGATAGCTCAGTTCTTGATAAAATAATTGCCGAACACGGACTGAAGGTATCGAACAAGCCGTTCACTCCTGTACTGCCCCCCTATATGATCAAGACGGCACCATACGATGCGATGGATCGTCTCGAACCACGCGAGGATCGCTATAAGATCGAGGGTCAGGATCTCTGGCTCCAGGGCTCTGCGGAACATGTGCTCGGTTCTATGCATGCTGGTGAGATATTCGCCGAGGCGGATATGCCCGTTCGCTATCTCGGATATGCGACGAGTTTCCGTGGTGAGGCTGGGACATATGGCAAGGATATGGAGGGGATCATCCGTATGCACCAGTTCGACAAGCTCGAGATGGAGTCGTTCTCGACGGCTGAGGCCTCTCACGACGAGCATCTCCTCTTCGCTGGTATCCAGGAGTATATGATGCAGCAGCTCGAGATCCCATATCAGAAGCTGCAGAAGTGCACATTCGACATAGGGAAACCGAATGCAAAGGGATCAGATATCGAGGCGTGGCTCCCAGGACAACAGCAATATCGTGAGACGCACACTGCCGACTATATGACTGACTATCAGTCTCGCCGTCTCCAGACTCGTGTTCGCCGAACTTCAGGTGATGTAGAACTTATCCATACCAACGATGCGACAGCATTTGCATGCGGACGAGCTCTCGTCGCAATCATGGAGAACTATCAGAATGCAGATTGCACTGTGACAGTTCCGAAAGTTTTACGAAATTATATAGGAGGGAAGGAGAGAATTTAGTTATTTATTTTATGTATAAATTCTAGAAAAATATAGAAAGAATAATATGAAAAACTATAAGAGAAATAAATAAATATACAGAAACAAGAAACATTCAGATATTCCAGTGATTTTGATTTTTAATAGCCTTATACAAGGAAATCAATGATAATTTTCACAATGTTATGGTTCCAAGGATTGCAACTATAACAGATAGAGGATTATGAAGAGATATCAGTATATTCCTTATATTTTCAGGGGTTTCATAGCTAATCCAACAGCTGGAGATATTGATAAGTGTCCGAAGGGGTATCTCAAAGATATTTGTCGCTACTCAAGAAAAATGACTTCTACCACATATATAATCAACTGAATTTGTCTGAATCCATATAAGAACAAGTATACATGTTGCCATCAGAAGACTCACTGAGATTTTGGTCCCGCCATATCTTTGGAGAAAATTCAAAAAATAATTCTGTATAGTTCAAGGAAAAAAATTTCATTTTTTGGATATAATTTTCTGGATTGATTCCCTTTGGTAATACCAAAGGAGTCATCATGCAACTACGATATACCAAATGATAACTGCAAACATTTCACTTCCACCAATTTTAAATGCCGGAAAGGTAATGACGAAAAATAAAACTGATGCTACAAAAAGAAATATTTTCATGAACATAAGATTGAAGAATTTAAGATTAGTAGAGATGATAGTATCATATTTGTAATGTATTTGCAAACCTCAGCCTATCCTATATAAACTTATGTCCTTCCTCCGCAATCCCCATCTCGATCTCACGACTTCTCGCATTGAGACTACTCGATGTATGATTGTTCCATTTTCTACTGATGGACTAGTGGATATCCGAGAGCTCCAAGAGGAGTTTTGCAAAGCGAATAAAAATCTTTGTATTGCTCCAGTTCTTCCATCCTATGAGGAAGAGATGGAGTTCGTGACTAATATGACAGAACTCGTATCTCGATGAGAGGTATTCGAGAATTTTATCCTTGAGAAGTGAACGAATAGACTCATCGGTGCAATCGCTCTCAATACTCCTGAGGAACATCGCATGAATATCTGACTCTGGATACGAGAATCTGATCAAGGAAAGTGATATGGAACTGAGACATATACAGCTATGATCGACTGGGCTCGTGAACATACAGTATATGATCATCTCAAGCACTCACTCACACCTGAAAATATGTGAAGTCGCAAGCTAGCCGAGAGATTCGGTGGGATTTTGCAAACAGAAAAAACAGACAGAGGACATGATATATATCATATTCCACTTTAGAAGTTTTTTGTTATTCCGAGACCATTCCCACTTACTTTTTACCAAAAAGTAACAAAAACTTTTGCTTCCACACTTCATTTTTGTATCCGTATAAGCTCTATTTCCTAAATTGCAAAATTCAGAAACGTTGCAATTTTTCACGGAAATATTTGCTGACAGATCCTAAAAACTCGTTCCGGAAGCTGGCATCCAATAGAACTATATTCCCACGACAATTTTACTTGTTCCTCTTCTCATGTTCCAGTAGCCATATCTTCCGCTCCATCCCACCACCATATCCCACGAGTTTGCCCGATGCACCGATGACACGATGACAGGGGATGATGATGACGATCCTGTTGTTGTGGTTGGCTCATCCGATAGCTCGGACAGCCCGATCCCGCCCGATCATCCTCGCCTGTTCTCAGTAGCTCCGAGTCTCACTGTATGGGATTTTTTCCAGTCATTTCCA
>JAYTJD010000164.1:0-7524 GCA_043731405.1 Candidatus Altimarinota bacterium | reverse complement strand
CATACACGAGTGGTGAAAGAAGAAAAAAGAAACGAAGTCTACAATTGGGTCCGAGAAGAGGTGCGAAGTGGACGTCAGGTCTACTGGATATCTCCACTTGTCGAGGAGTCGGATACGCTCGATATCGCATCCGCGACCAATATGCAGGAGATCCTTTCAGCTATATTTCCTGAGTTCTCTATCGGACTCATCCATGGGAAAATGACAGGCCGAGAGAAGGATCGGATCATGCAAGAGTTCTACGAGAACAAGATCCAGATCCTCTCATCTACCTCTGTGGTCGAGGTCGGAGTTAACAATCCCAATGCCACCGTGATGTGTATCGAGGCGTCTGAGAGATTTGGACTATCACAGCTCCATCAGTTCCGTGGTCGTGTCGGTCGAGGCGTGCATCAGTCGTATTGTTACCTGTTTACAACGAAAGAATATAAATCAGATAGACTGAAAGCAATGGAGGAGACAAATGACGGATTCGAGCTTGCTCAGATCGATCTCGATCTCAGATGACCCGGAGAGGTCTATGGCGTCCGCCAGTCAGGCGTCCCAGATATGCACTTTGCTGATCTCAGAGACACCGATCTCATCGCAGATATCAGAGCAGATATCGAGGAATGGATGAAAAATAAAAAAGAGTTGTAATATAGAAATATATAATATAATAAAAATAACATAAATTATTTCTATTAGTGTAACTCATATTTCACAAAACCCATGATATGATGATAGGCGAATAATCGTTCGTCAAGTTTTGCGTTTGGCCAATGCTATCAGAAGAGATATATCAAAAATTGTCTCATTGTGAATCAATGAACCTTCTCAAAAAACACTTCTTCTCATGAAGAACTGAAAAGACAGAATTCTAATAAGGCTCGAAATGATCTCTGATATTCGATACGAAAAAAAGCATTGAAAAAAAGTATGAGATCATACTGATCACAAATGATGCTATCCGATAAGGAGCAGTGATCAATGGAATGCTATTCTGCAGGAGACCCTTATGAGCGTATACAAGCATTCAGATACTGACGAACTGCGAGAATTGGTCAGATCACTGATAAATATCGACAAAATGGATATTTCTCAAACAGGTATTCATTTCTTACAGGAGTATATGCGAATTGTGGCTCGTATTCCAGCAAATCAGATCAATTTACCATTCCTTAAATAAAATCCATGGCTAGTAATGCAAAATTAAAACAATTAGAACTATCACAACAACCAGCACATATTTCAAGGCAAAATACTGGCGATAAGCAAGTATATGTGCTGTTACATAAAATTCAGGAACGAGTCCGAGTATATCTCAATTCTAAATCACAAGATTCATTTAATGAGATTATTGGTTCTCTTGATGATATCAAGATGCTCTTATCTGAGGCATCATCAAATAAAATAAGAGATATACTATCCGAGATAGAAATGAAGGATAAGGAATTATGGAAAACCTATCAATGGGAATTGGTTGATTCTCAAGATTGAGATTGGCATGAAAATAATGATCTGCAAGCCTTCAAGCGTAAATGAATAACCGTAGATACAATCATGACTATGGGGGCAAGAGCAAAAATTAATAAACTCGTAACTATCATACTCAAGATGACTGCAATATACTGAGTCACTCCAGAAATATTGCGTAACCCACCAAAACCAAAATAAACTATGTCCCAAATCATCTCACTCACTCTCAAAAATCTCAAAAAAATCTGACTCGAACGAGAGATTCCTAATATCTCAGAGGAGAATGCAGAAGCACTGAAACAGATAATCTGTGAGAAAAATCCGAAGCATCTCCTCGAAATTGGTACAGCGAATGGATATTCGGCCCTCCATTTTGCTACTGCGATTGCAGATGACTCAGATATCACGACGATCGAGCAAGCATGGAATATGCATATCGATGCGGTGACGAGTTTCAAAAACTGCAAGCTCAAAAATATTCACGCTATCTGGGGTGATGCAAAATCAGTCATTCCAAGTTTGGCGGATGCCTTTTTTGATCTCGTATATATCGATGCGATGAAAAAAGAATATCTCCAATACCTTCTCCTGATCCTCCCGAAGTGCACTCCAGATGGAATCATAGTCATCGATGATGTCGAGAAGTTCCGAGATAAGATGCAGGATCTTTATGATTACCTGGATCGAGAGCATATCCCATACCAACTCGAGAAAACTGATATTGATGATAGTATCATGATCATCAAGAGATCTGATATCCTAGTGTAGAATGCGATTTTTCGCACAAAAATTTGCACAATAGTCTCACATTCATATACTGGAACTGTGCAGTCGCACATTTACTCTTCACTTTTTTCCTTATGGCTCTTGTGAATATGGTTTCTCGCATCCTCGTGATCATTGGGGCTCTCAACTGGGGACTCGTCGGAGCATTTCAGTACAATCTCGTAGAGATGCTACTCGGATCTGTTCCAGCTCTACTGATGTTGGTCTATATTCTCGTCGGGATTGCAGGTGTATATGAGTTGGTCCGGCTCGGCACAGACAAATAATACCCATATATCAAAATCTAAAAGCCCCACCATGGGGCTTTTATTATGAGAATAGTTCTCATAATTCGTCTTGCTTTTTTTCCTATTTTTGATATACTCGATTTATCAAAAGCTCTGTATTTTTCATAGTTTTTATGTTTTAGTTTTTATCTATTTTTCCTATGTCTCTCGCTATTTCTACTGACTCTACTTTTGCCGATATCACCAAGACAGGTCTCGTTCTCGTCGACTTCTGGGCGGAATGGTGTGGTCCATGCCAGATGATGCTCCCTCGTCTCGAACAGCTCTCTGCCTCTGTAGAGGGCAAGGCAGTAGTCGCCAAGCATGATGTCGATAGCGATCCGACGACTCCGAGCGGATTCCGTATTATGTCTATCCCGACGATGATCCTGTTCAAGGACGGACAGCCAGTCGAGAAGTGGGTCGGTGCTCAGGAGGTCTCGATGCTCGAGGCAGCGATCGCCAAACACGCCTAGTTCTCTTTCCGTATTTTTATTTTTTGTCATTCGCCTTACGGTGAGTGACAAAATTTTCTTTTTCTTCCCTCTTTCCATATTTTTCTATGCAATTCGAATACTATTCTATACTCGCTATCTCTCGTGAGGCGACCGCCGATGAGATCAAAAAAGCCTACCGAAAAAAGGCCATGGATGTCCATCCAGATCGCCATGGTGGTGACAAAACAAAAGAAGCTGAATTCAAAAAACTCAACGAGGCCTATTCCATACTCTCTGATATGGAGAAAAAAGCACACTACGATCGACATGGTACGATGGACAATCATGGACAATGAGGAGGCGGATTCGGTGGATTTGGATGAGGATTTCAGTGAGGATTTGACGCTGGAGATCTCGGGGATATTTTCTCATCGTTCTTCGGTGGAGGGATGGGTGGAGGTGGTGGACGATCACGACAGCGAGCTGATATCGGTGAGGATATCGAGATGCGACTGCGGATATCCCTGGAGGATGCTATCAGGTGAGCCACTCGCAAGATCGAGTTCGATCGTACTATCACGTGTCATCACTGTAGTGGTCGCTGAGGTCAGACCGAGACGTGTACGAGCTGTCGTGGTCAGGGTCAGGTCCGTGAGCGAGTGCAGACCGTGTTCGGTGTGATGGAGCAGGCTCGAGAGTGTGGGACGTGTCATGGCAAGTGAGAGCGAGTCATCGAGAAGTGTAGCTACTGTCATGGCAAAGGCAAAACACGAGACAAGGTGGAGAAGACGATAGATATCCCAAAGGGCATCGAAAATGGTATGACGATCAAGATCCGAAGTGAGTGAAACCGCGGAACTGATGGCAATGGAGATCTCTATATCTCATTCACCGTACCGACCGAAGAGGGCGGACTCACTCGTGATGGGGCCGATCTCCACTATAGAGTCCATATCACTCCAGCAGAGGCTGCACTCGGTATCTGACGGACACTCGATCTCCCGATATTGGGCAAAAAAGAAATCGAGATCAAGGCAGGAACCCAGCATGGAACGGTGATCACTTTTCGAGGTGAAGGCATGGAGAGACTCGACCGCAAGGGATGAATTGGCAATCTCGTCATCCATATCGAGATCGATATCCCAGCTCGGCTCTCATGAGATCAAAAGAAACTCTACGAGGCACTCCTCCAGTCGGAGTGAGGCAAGATGAAAAAAGGGTGGCTGGAAGAATTATTCGGTGAATAAAAAATAGGAGAAGCAAAATTTTGTTTCTCCTATTTTCTCTATATAATAGACAAAAAACTATGGCACAACTAGCAATCCGCGAATACGACGCCAAGCGTATGTTCGCTGAGTTCTCATCATCTGTATATAGAGGATATCTTATCGAATGTGAGGAGGATATCGATGTGTTTGCAAAAAAAGAGTCAGGATCCGATATAACTTGGGTCATCAAGCCAGACCAGCTCTTCGGTAAACGAGGTAAATACGGTCTCATCGGCGTCAATCTCAATATTGCGAGTATTCGCAAGTGGTGGAGCGAGCACGATCAGCAGACGACTACTATAGGCAAACAAGATGGACTCCTGACGACATTTCTCATCGAGCCATTCGTCCCACATACTGACGAGTATTATGTAGCCATCAAAACAGAGCGTGATCACGATGTGATATATTTCTCTACCGCTGGAGGGATCGAGGTCGAGGAGAACTGGGAGACGGTACAGGAGATGAGAATAGAATTATGAATGATCAATTACGAATTACGAATAGGGGAACAATTCAGCATCACTGATTCTCGTGTCTCGAACTTCATATCTCAGCTCTACTCATTTTTCAGGGAGTATGGTTTTGCGTATCTCGAGGTCAATCCGTTCACTTTTGCGACTGATGGATCGGTCATATGTCTCGATATGGTTGCCAGAGTGGATGATAGTGAGGAGTTCCGACAACGAAGTAACTGGGCATGATTGGCTTTTCCGCATCCTTTTGGTCCTGAAAAAACCGACGGGGAAAAATATATCGAAAAACTCGACTCTGAAACAGGAGCAAGTCTCAAGTTCCGAATACTCAATCCCGCAGGTCGCATCTGGCTCCTGACCTCTGGATGAGGAGCATCGGTCATCATTGCAGATACGCTCGCAGATCTTGGATTTGCTACTGAGATCGGGAACTATGGCGAGTGTAGTGGCAATCCGGATCGTGAGAATACTCGGGCATATACCGCGACACTCCTGGATGCGATGCTCGATGTTCCCATCATTGCGAGAGAAGCGAAGCAATCCAGTCAATGAAATATGTGACCCAAATATCTCGTGATCGCAGGAGCGATTGCCAACTTCACACATATCGATCGGACATTTGCTGGGGTGATCGATGCGTTCCGTGATCGGATAGAGGATATGCGTAGTCAGGATGTCCATATCCTCGTGAGACGAGGCGGGATCAACGATACCAAGGGACTTCAGATGATGCAAAAAGCCTGCGAAGAGCTCAAGCTGCCTTGCGAAATTGCTGACGGGAGTCAGTATATGACGGATATTTTACAGAAAATAAAACTCTAAAAACAATATGTCTACTATTTTTTCTCATCCATATTCTGATTTTGCTGGGCATAATGGTGGCTTCACGATATCGACAGGTCCTGTTATCATCAACCAAACAGGTGATACAGTTCTCCTGCATATATCGTCATCTACCCACAAATATCAGTTCATCGGTGGCAGACTCGATGACTCGCTCTCGTTTCGTGAGAATGCTCTCGTTCGAGCCCGAGAGGTCGTATGAGACAATACGATCACACTCACGGCCGATGACCCGACGATCCTGATCGATACGATTGTCCGAGATGGTAGAGATGAGCAAATCTTCCTCATCCACTATCGGGCTCATATTGAAGATGAGATCAATATAGGAGAAGCAAAATGGTTCACCCTCGCCGAGATCGAATCCCTCCACAACAACGGCAATACCTCATCTCCCAATATCCTGATCGCGAGCCAACACTTCCTCTTCAAATAATATATTCTCATGTTTACTCTCAACTCTCGGGCCATCATCTACGGTCGACATCTCGATGTCGCACAGCGAATGCTCGATTTTGACTACCTCTCGGGTCGTACACCATCAGTCGCAGGACTCATCGATCCTGGGTGCCAGCGGTCGAGTGTGACGAAGTTATTTTTTGGTGGAGATGAGATCCTCGTCCCGATCTACCCAGATTTCTCAGATATTCCAGTGGAAGCGAGTATCGACACGCTTATCAATCTCGCATCATTTCGCTCTGCGACGGAGGCCACTTGGTGAGCGATCCATTCCACTCGTTTTGCTCATATTGTCATCATCGCTGAGGGGATACCAGAGCGTGATATCCGCGAGATCATAGACTACAATACATCTAATGAGAATATTCGCATTATAGGGCCTGCAACAGCTGGCGCCATCGTCGGTGGCACTCTGCGTATGGGGAACTCTGGCGGATCACTGGAAAATATTGTAGCAAGTTGATTATACAAAAAAGGATCGGTTGGTTTTGTTTCACGCAGTGGTGGTATGTCGAACGAGATGTTTCGAGTGATCGGGACTCGCACCGATGGGATTCACACGGGGATTGCTCTCGGTGGAGATCGTTTCGTGTGCTCGACATTTCGGGATATTATACTAGATTACAATCAGAATCCAGAAATCAAGATGATCGTGATGCTCGGTGAGGTGGGATCTCGTGATGAACTCGAGATCGCAGAACTCCTCACTCAAAAAGAAATCACAAAACCAGTCGTTGCCTATGTCAGTGGATCGTTCGCAGAGGCACTGACCACGGAGGTACAGTTCGGGCATGCAGGAGCCAAGGCGAATGCCGATGAAGAGAAAGCGAGCTACAAAAACAAAGCACTTCGTGATTCTGGGGCCCGTGTCCCTGAGAGTTATGCAGATTTCGGTGATCTGATTGCATCAGTTTTTGCTTCTGTCATCGCGAGCAATGATCAACTCCAGATTTCTGAAAATATCCAGAATGGATTGCTTCCTGCGTCGCAATGACAGGAACTCGAAATACAGAAAAAACTCCAGATTATCAACACTCGCAAAGCGACTCGATTTACCTCTACGATCTCCGATGAGCGAGGAGAAGATGTCCTCTACAACGGTCGACCACTCACGGAGTATATCGGTGACGCGAGCATCGCGAAGGTGATCGGTGCCCTCTGGCTCAAGCGAGATCTCCCACAATTTGCCCTCGACTATATCAACACGATCATCATCCTCCTCGCGGATCATGGTCCTGCGGTCTCGGGTGCAACCAATACGATCGTTACAGCGAGAGCGGGCAAGGATATCCTCTCATCACTCGTCTCAGGATTGCTCACTATCGGCCCTAGGTTCGGCGGAGCGATCGACGGAGCGGCTCGTACCTGGTACGAGTCAGCACAAAAGGAAACCTCCGAAGATCTCATCACTCGTATGAAAAAATCAGGGAATCCTATCCAAGGAATCGGTCACAAAGTGAAGAGCAAATTCAATCCTGATGGTCGCTGTGATATTTTGAAACAACTCGCAAAAGCGATCCCATCGAGTACA
>JAYTJD010000163.1:0-1129 GCA_043731405.1 Candidatus Altimarinota bacterium | reverse complement strand
GGACAGGATTCAAGACACGAGCTGGAGCACAGAAGCTCATAGATAGATTCGTAGAACAAGACATACTCAAGGTAAAAGATGAAACCAAAAAATATGGACGCACCTATGTCTATAGGGACTATCTCGATATATTCCATAACACTCTCGGATAAATATGACCATACGTAACGAATCCGAAACCAGATCCGAACTCATCGATCCAATCCTCACGAGCATGGGATGGGGAGTTGACTCGACGACTCGCATCATGCGAGAGTATCGCATCACCGATGGTCGTATCGAGATCGGTGGAGTCCGCGGTCTCCCTGAGATCGCTGACTATATCCTCGTACTGAACGGACAACGAGTTGCCGTGATAGAGGCCAAGCGGGAGTCTCTCAGAGCGAGTGAGTGAGTCATGCAGGCGAAGGTATATGCACAGAAGCTGGATATCAGATTCACCTATGCGACCAACGGTCATGAGATCTACGAGATCGATATGCAAACAGGCGAGGAGTGAGTTATCTCGACTTTTCCGACTCCGTCTGAGCTCCGAGATAGACTCGATGAGCAGTATGATGAGTGGAGAGAGCGGTTTCGTGCTGTACCATTCGAGAGTATCGGCGGATCTCGATGAGCGAGATATTATCAGGAACTCGCAGTGGCGAAGTCACTAGAAGCTGTAGCTCGTGGACAAGAACGAATCCTTCTCACACTAGCGACTGGAACAGGGAAGACATTTATCAGCTTCCAGATCGCCTGGAAACTCTATCAGTCCAAGTGGAATCTCGCTCGTGACGCGAGTCGTCGTCCACGGATCCTCTTCCTCGCTGATCGCAATATCCTCGCCGATCAGGCATTCACGAGTTTTGGAGCATTTCCAGAAGATGCTCTGGTACGCATCAAAACCAAAGAAATCTCGAAGAAGGGAAGTGTTCCGACCAATGGGAGTATATTTTTCACGATATTCCAGACATTCATGAGTGGGCCGACCGATGCAGATGGCAATCCAACTCCGTATTTCGGAGAATATGAGCGAGATTTTTTTGATTTCATCATCATCGATGAGTGTCACCGAGGAGGAGCCAAGGACGAGTCTCAGTGGCGAGCGATCCTGGATTATTTTGCTCCTGCGACTCAGCTCGGGCTC
>JAYTJD010000162.1:0-1138 GCA_043731405.1 Candidatus Altimarinota bacterium | reverse complement strand
GGTAAATAGAAAAAATAGTGTGCTACTTTTGGTTCCGAAAAGTGATCCAAAGTGCTATAAATGAGTCCAATCTCTTTAGGCTGAGTCACTTATGTTCTTGGATTCATTCTTCCGCAAATACTCAGAAATATCACTCTAACTGGTTGCTCGATCGGGCAATATCTGGATCACTCAGATGATGAGATTGGAACATATCTGAGAGAGCATTGTCTATATGAGCAATAGCCTTCTTGAGCTTCATATGCGTATATCTCCATCAACCACTTGGTTTGATGGTTTTTTCGTTGATGTAGTCTTGATACTTGACCTTCCAGTCTATCCACAGTCAAGGAAAGATGAGTGGATCAGAAAATGTATCGTATACCATGAGTCGTTTCAGATCCTGTCCAGCTTGGCTCTTCGGATTCATGGATATATAGTTCTTCACTTGTCTCTGGATATGCACCAGACAGCGTTGAAGTACGGCAGCTGGATACACCTCTTTGAATGCTGCAGCTATCCCAACTCAGCCATCTGCAGTACATGAGATGATATCTGTATAACCCATATGATCTCTGAGGAATCTGAGATCCTCTGCAATATATTCTTTCTTCTCTCCATCCCGTATACTGAACCAGATTACTTTTTGAGTCATGTATGCATAGTAGACGAGCAATATTCTTTTTGGTCAGTATTTGCTTTTGGGGAGCCAATATCCATCGATCATGATATGATGTACATCTGGATATATTTCACTGATACAGGCAATAAGATTCCGATCAAGACGATACTGGATATACTTCCGTACCCTATATTCTATGATTTTCTCTTGATCTGCAATCTGACGAGAACTATATCCTTCTCGGATATAGTTCTCAAATATATTGGCAGTTTTTATATTTTTAGTTTGATTCTGTTTTTTTCTTTCGACGAAACAAATTCAACAATTCAGACACTTCAGTTTTTGTGAATTACTCTGATTTCGACCATTCTTTTTGGATTTTCTGGATCCACACCGAGGACATTTTTTTTGGCATATTACGATGAAAAAGAAGTAAGAGTTACGATAGAGATACTATATAACACTTCTATCCTATTCTTTTGGCTCTGTGTAGCAAAAAATAGTGTGCAAACAGCACACTATTTTTTCTATTTACCC
>JAYTJD010000161.1:0-3059 GCA_043731405.1 Candidatus Altimarinota bacterium | reverse complement strand
TAAAAACAATATAATCACTTCACATAAGTTACATTATGTGAAGTAATAGAGCAATACTAATTGAAACCTGTAGGTACATTTCTATGGAGTATTCCCTTGTGCATCTTGTTACTATGTCTAGTATTTCCTCGTACATTATGCGTATCAGCTATATTTCTGGATGCAAAGCCGGCAACAGATATGAGAAACAGTATGAATTGCCTATTTGTTGGGCAAACATAGTTCAATACATTTTTTATTTTTGATGTTGTTGCAAATTCACACTTCTGTGTTTGTATATTCCTATAGAGACCTATAGCGACTTGCGTAATAGATTCTGTATGTGGCTGGGTATCTAGATAAGAATCCCAAATTCGCTCTGCATTACTTTTTCACTCAGCAATCTCATTAAGCCAATTTATGAATACAACTCATTGTTCGTTTGGTTCAATTAAGTCCATGGGTGATGTTAATTGATCTGTTTTTGAATATTTCATACTATGAAATATTAATAAATTTTCCCTGCCCATCCAGCCGATGGTACCATGTTTCTAAAAATCTTATCTGCCTGCTCTCTTGTGCAATCTACACACTTATATACCAAAGGTCTATGCCCTGCATTTACATAGTAAGTTGACTCCATAACTGTAGGCTTTTGTGTTCCTCAATTTGTATCTACTTTCCAGGTACAACATGTATTATTATCTCCCATGGATTATATAATTAGAAATTAGATAAAATCTTTATATTCATATTTTACTTTTAGTCAACTATATTCTATGAACATCATAACAGCATTCGACAATTTCCTCATATATCTCCGTCTACACAAGGGTCGATCGCCGAAGACACTCGAGCAATATGCGTTCCACATATGGAGACTGATCCGCTGGCTGGAGCCACGCTGAGCCAAGAACTTACCAGAATGATTGAATCATTTTTTCTTTTTACCGAAGAAGTCTGAACTCAGTATAGATAAGCGGTCGATCATGCGAGATCTCATTGCCCTATTCCCTGCCCTAATAGAATCAGTGAAAAAAGAAGACATCGACGCCTGGCGACTCGAGCTCTCGGACTCATGACTGACTGCAAAGACGGTAAACGCACACATCATCACGATTCGATCATGGCTCAAATATCTGAAAAAAGAACAGATCGCCTGCCTTGATCCAACCACACTTGATCTCATGCGGGTACAGGATCGAGAAGTGACATTCCTCACAGGAGAGGAGATCGAGAGATACTTCGCAGCAATACCACGAGAATCGATACAATGAAAACGAGACTATGCTATCTCTGAGTGCATCTATTCGACTGGACTACGTATATCGGAGCTCACAGCACTGAATCGCCAAGATGTGAACCACGAGACACTGGAGTTCGCCGTCCGGGGCAAGTGAGGAAAACTCCGCGTCGTCTACCTCACTGAGACGGCAAGTCTAGCCATACAGGCCTATCTGGAGGATCGTGGCGATCACTTCTCTCCCCTCTTCATCCGTCACAACTATAGAGAGATAGACATCAACTCTTCCCTACTCTCCGATGATGCTATCCGACTCTCCAGGTTCCATATCACTAACATGATTAAATCATATTGACTCCAAGGTGGCATACTCAAAAATATGCACGCCCACACACTTCGTCATTCTTTTGCAACAACACTATTGACAAACGGTGCTGATATACGTATAATACAAGAACTCCTAGGTCATGCATCGATCACGACGACGCAAGTCTATACCCATGTGACTAATCCAAAACTGAAGGAGGCTCATCAGAAATATCATAAATAAATTCTATGGAAAAGATTTGACAAGGAATGCATCACGAGGTGTTTGATATGGGCGATGGTCTAGTTCTGAAAAAACAAACTCCAGAAAATCCAATATCATGAAATAATGCCAGAAAATCACTACAGTTTTTTTGAGATAATTTCAGAGATTTTATACCGAGTTATACAGAAATAAAGCTATGAACACATAGTACATATGAGGTACTTCAGAGTAAAATAGAATGAATAACCCTCTGAGAGTATCTCCAAAATGGAGACATTGATATATGAGTGATAAATGCACTAACTATATTTATAAGAAGAGCTATCCGTATAGCAGAAAGAAATAAAGCAGTTTTTGATATAATATGAGAACCTTATAATAATAACTATGCAAGATCATCTATATTTTCAACAACAAATTTTTTGGTACAAGAACATAATAAGCAACAACCTATATGTTTTGTTGATGTGATTGGATCATCTCGTTGTATACAAGCAAGAGAAATAGAGAGTATTCTCACATACTATATTTCGGAGAAACGAAGAAAATATGTAGCAAGAACCATGGAAAAATATAAGTGAATATTGTGAGAAATAACTAATATTTCAGCCAAGTTAACTGCATGAAAAGTTACTACGAGTGATCGATTGTTACCTATATAAAATAATATTTCTGATATGACAAAATCCATTTATATCCCTCAATCTGTGCAATATATTGATCATGATATTCATAATCCATTCGCCAAAATATTGTGTAGTAGTCGCACTCTTGTTGCAACTCTCTGCGGTGGAGTATGTGGTAATTGTAGAAAGGATCGAGATGCATTTCTCGAAAATGAAACCCAGAGACAGCTAGCAAGTGAAAGAAGTAATCCAAAATACTGACCAGGAGCAGATCAAGAAGTATTACCTGATATCGGGGAATTGGCGCAATCTATCAGGATAAAAATCACTGCCAAAATATGACGAATAGAAAAAGAGAAAAAAGAGGCAGTAGATCTAATAATCCATACTAATCAGCGAATGAAAGTGTTGGAAAAGTTGCGAAGTCTAGAAGTACTAGGTTTAACCCTAGATGCATCAGCAACTCTACAATAAAAAACAGGAAATCTCCTGTTTTTTATTTTTATTTCACCTCCTCCACTCAAATCCTCTCTAGCACTCCCGCCTTCTCACTATCCGTGAACCGCCTCCATTGCCCCTCTTCGAGATCTCCGAGCATGATATTCTCGACTCGGATTCGTTTGAGTTTTTTCACATCGTATTCGACAGCGGCCACCATACGACGGATCTGTCTATTTTT
>JAYTJD010000160.1:0-3072 GCA_043731405.1 Candidatus Altimarinota bacterium | reverse complement strand
AGAAGTCAAAACTACGATCCTCATAGATATTGATGACGGTAGGGAGTACCTTACCCATCTGCTCTCGAGTCTTTTCGTTGAACTGCTTACAGAACTCTGCAATCTGGATACCGGTAGGCCCGAGGGCTGTACCGACTGGAGGAGCGGGGTTAGCCATTCCTGCCTTGAGCTGGAGTTTTACAACTTTGGTTGGTTTCTTTGCCATAATAATTGGGAATTACATATCATACGAGTGCACTATGATATGCTGATGCAACCCATCATGCTCGGGGAGATACATGCTGAGAGATCGAAATATAATTTGTTTGAAGCTCGTGCATTATAAAGAAAAGTGAGAAAATGCAAGGGAAAATGTGACAAAAAACAAAACAACACATTTTATTGACAGATATGCAATATTCTATATCATATATTTTTATATATTTACACTATTCATATGAGCTTCAAAAATACACTTATCGCTATGAGTCTGGTTGCTGGGGCTACTGGTACTGCTCTCGCAGAAAAAAATGGTAACGATCCTCGCACATGTCTCCAGCCATTTGCTGGTCAATTAGTACGGGTATCTTGTGAGAATATTGCCAGTCTATTGCGATCTGTAGAGAATCAACCAGTACGACCACTCGCCACAATAGATGGAAAAGGTGGGAGTCAGTTCAATCAAATAAATGATGCAGCTGGTCATCCTGTACTCTACATCTATACTCCTCCTGGAAAAAAGCCTAAAAAAACTACATAACAGAGATCCTCTCTCCTCGCCTCTCGAGTTTTAGTTTTTTGACCTCTTTGACTCCATAGGATCCTGGATCTCAGATGAATCGGATGAGCTCATCGATGAGTCCACGAGAGAGTCACTGTGATGAGCCATCCTGCGAGCGAGCATAGAGATATGAGATGATCTCGCCTTGGAGAAATGGAGACAACGAGAGAAAAGAAGCTGAGAGAAAAGTATTCGGTTTTCAGGATTCGCTGGAGCTTTTGCAAAGCCATGACTCCACCTGTTCCGAGAGAAAATCCCCGAGTGACTGCATATATGACGCGAGTTCTGCGAATGTATTGTGGACACTCGGATTGAGGGACTCGAGTACTGGGATGATATCGTGGCGGATGCGATTGCGATCGTAGGTGATATCTGCATTGCTACTGTCTTCTCGATATTCTACCTGATTCTCACGAGCATATTCGAGGATATCTGACTTGGTCGTTGAGAGCAACGGACGGAGGAGAAAACCTGAAACCATACTCATCCCCGAGAGTCATCTCACTTTTCCTCCTTTCACCATATTCCCGATGATTGTCTCCGTCTGATCGACTACATGATGAGCAGTGAGGATATATCTCGCATTATACCGGACTCGAACTGATTCGAGGAATGCATATCTCTCTCGTCTCGCTATTGCTTCGAGTGAGGATTTTTCTATTTTTGCTATATAGGCGATATCTAGTTTCTCGCCCTCGAATACGATATTCTCTCTCTTGCATATATTCACAACTAGTTCTCTATCTCAATCTGATTCTACTCATCTGAGACAGTGATCGAGATGTGCGACGATGATATTCTCTTTTTTGTGACAACCCAAAACCATATCCAAAAGCACCATACTATCGACACCTCCGCTGACGGCGAGGACTATGATATCATCTGGAGTGATATGCGATGAAAAATGAGAAAAAAAAGATTGCATACACCCGAGTATATGCAAAAATGACTTTTAGGAAAGTGAAGTTCTAGTAAGGCTGAATAGTCAGCTACGACTATGTGAGTGCTTTCCTTGTTTTTTTGATTTCTATTGTGAGATCACGAGCAAGTATGGAGACCATACTTGCTTTGTTATCTGGCCTGAGGAGCCTGAGGAGTCAGATCTCGAATCATATCAGCTCACTCAATAAAATCTTTTCTAGTTCAACTACCATATCATCCCTATTATCCTCAAGTCTATGATCTAACTCATCCAAAAAAAGTAGGGCTATCTCTATAGTTGATAGTATTGCCTCAAGAGGGTATAAAATATCATGTAATCAATCTGAGATCCCCTGTCTATTTATTTCTGTTTTTACAAAAATACGTAGCCTTATTATCTTTAGCCTCATCTCAGTTATACAACTATACACTACTGTTCGGAAGTCTCATGCTCATACATTCGATAGTGTAACTGCTACCCTCTTGTTCGTATCATATACCCCTCATCCTATCTTTTCCTGTCAAGGAGAGGGTGCTTTCGATAGTCCTCAAAGATGAGCCTGTGAAGAAATAGCTGTCATATCAATTAGATAAAATCTATAAGTATTGTTACACTAGGACAACAGTATTATTTATACAAATTCCTATTCATTTTTCTCACGAAACCCAAAAAGTCATCATCTGGTGCGACTATATTGAGCATTTCTTTGCTACATTTGCTACACTTGTGTCGGATCATATCGCCTTTATTTTTGCGATAGTCGATCCCAACTGGAATCATCAATCCATGACAAGTAGCCAGACGATCTCCAGGCGAGATATCATCCACATGGAGCGAGTAGAGGCACACTGGACAGTGATTGCGTGCTGAACCTGTGGGATGGAGAGCGACCCCCGCCCCACAGTGTCCACACGAGAATGATTCGTTCCGCATCGTGAATCCCATAAGAAATCTAAGTTTATATATCAAGTTCTATCATCATCGGGCAATGGTCTGATCCCATATGATTCGGGAGGTATTCGATCTTTTTGGTTTTTGCGACGATGGAGTCATCTCCCCAGAGTGCATCGATACGCCATCAGACATTGCGATCTCGAGAACGAGTGACGACATCCCACCAAGAGTAGACATCTGTGATTCCAGGATTGGCCTCTCGCCAGATATCATGCCAGCCATCCGACACACAGCTATCCATCCAAGATCTCTCGAGTGGATGGAATCCGATCTTGCCATCATTGGCCTCAGGTCGAGCCAGATCGATGGTATGATGGGCACAGTTGATATCTCCACCCCAGAGGACACTATGCCCGAGGGCTCGGAGCGAGTCCATATAGGCACTAAATTCCCGATAGAACACGAGCTTGCCCTGCCATGCATCATCTGACTTGCC
>JAYTJD010000159.1:0-3079 GCA_043731405.1 Candidatus Altimarinota bacterium | reverse complement strand
GAACAGATCACCTATGATCATGCACCAACAGGGAATCGCAAATCACACAAGCCACGGATATACTACGGATCACAGGTGGACGTCAATCCTCCAAAATTTATGATCTCGGTCAACAATGCTGATCACTTCCACTTCTCCTATGTTCGCTACATCGAGAACAAGATCCGTGAGGTATTCGGATTCGAGGGGACTCCGATAGAGCTCGAACTCAGATCTCGCAAGAGTATGTTCAAGCCCAAGGAGCAAGGTGGATCTCGTGAGGATCACTTCGGAGAAGAGATCGTCGAACTCGAGCAGAAGATCGCAGATAAGAAGATCGATACCTTTGGTAAGAAGAAACCAAGAAAAAAACGCTAGTATGAATCTCGCAAAAATCCTCGCATATGTACTCGCATCTATTGCCCTCATATTCGAGGGATTTTTTGGTATTATTTCTCTTGTATCATTTATCATACAAGTCATACTGCTCTCTTTTTGAGTATTTTTGCTCATTTGGATGGTTCGCCGTAGCAAGACAGGGAATTGGAAAAATATAATACCACAGTACGTACTCACGATGACTGCTACGATTGGATTTTTTGTATCTATTATGCTTGCTTTTATCCAATACCAGCATATAGTTCCAGGTGTTGTATCTGATATCACGCTTTCATACTCAGGACAACAGATTGTATTCGTCGAGATGTCGCATATTGCGAGTTCTGATTTTTTTGCTCGCAAAAAAGAAACAATCAAATCACTCTCCGCAAGTGGATACACGATCCTCGTCGAGTGAGTGAAACCAGGAACACCAGAGAATCAGGCTCGATTCAACCAATCAATAGGATTCGACCTCACTCCCACACTCTACTCGACTATCGCAGACTTGATATGACTCGAGAGTCAGGACAATCAGTTTCTTTTTGCTGGTATATCGACGGGATCACTCGTATCGGTAGATCTCTCGATCGATGATATCGTCGCCCTCATGGGGACGGGATCCCAGGTTGCTGCATCATCTGGATCACTCTCAAGTATTGAGTCAGATATCTTGGCTGCCACGAGTGTACTCACT
The DNA here is from genome assembly GCA_043731405.1 of Candidatus Altimarinota bacterium. Classification (GTDB taxonomy): domain Bacteria; phylum Patescibacteriota; class Gracilibacteria; order BD1-5; family UBA2023; genus JABFSX01. The sequence continues at coordinate 2,025 of JAYTJD010000159.1, read as the reverse complement.
CCTCGCGAACGACTCTGGACGAGCTGGGTCGGGCGATGACTCCTGAGTTGGTCACTCAGGCGATCGGGTGATCTCGAGTCACTTCTCACGAGCGGACCCGAGGCTCAGTTCTTCACGACCATCATCGATCGCCGCAATGATGCGATCATCGCGTATATCCAGGATCATCCGACGACCAATATAGCAGTCGTGTACGGAGCACTTCACTTTAACTGAGTATACGAGTCACTCCAGCGGACGGCTCTACAGTGGAGCGTCACACATATTGAGAATAGCGAACCATATAGTATCCGATAATCTATGATAGCAAAAATCCACATCGATCTCTCCTCTGTAAAAAATAAACAGTCTCTCTTTGATGTATTTGCATCGACTTTTTCATTTCCACAATATTTTGGGAATAACTGGGATGCACTCTATGATATGATGAGCTCGCTCGATCCAGCAACAACTATATTCCAGGATATGCAGAAGACGCTCACAGGCATCCACATCATCCTCGATGGATTTGATATATTCGAGTCTGTTTTTCCAGAGACTGATTTGAATCGGTTCAGAACCCTCATGGTTGATCTCTCTGTATCTCGGGATTTTCGCCCTGATCATCTCGCGTTCACTTTTGAGATCCGATATTCTCAGATATAGTTTTGCCCATATTGTGCGACTTTCCTTTGCTTTCTTGGTCATTTTTGATATACTGTGGCTGTACCTTTGTATATATTTTTCTCTATTATGGCTCCAAAAATCCCAAAAAAAACAACCCCAAAAAAACCAATACTCCGTATCCCAAAAGATGCTCAGGTTAAGATTATTGAGATCACACCTCGGACATTTCTCTTCCCACTCTTGGCTATTGCTCTCATCTGGGCACTCTATACACTCTGGGCCCAGAGTAGTACAGAGACAATCACCTACAATGACAAGATCGGAGTCAATGAGATCCGACAAAACTATCAGTCTGGATCATACGAGGAGATCGTCATATCTGGTAATCAGGTACAAGGCCGCAAGCAGGCAGTTGCCAATATTGTCGGAGGCAAGTCACTCACCAAGAGAAATATCGATCGTACGACCCTCCCAGTCAATGTATCGATCACGGATATCGGACTCTCAGATCCTACCAATCCAACTCGGGTAACTATCGAGAACAACGACTGGTCGAAGGCGTTTTGGGAATTTCTCCCAAGTGTAGCGCTCACGATCCTCTTCGTCCTCCTCATGATATTCATGATGTCTCGTATGGGTGGTGGAGGGATGGGCAATCCGATGGCATTCATCAAGTCTCGAGCAAAGATGTATGATCCAGAGCTCGATGAGAAGGTGACATTCGCTGATGTAGCAGGCTCTGATGAAGAGAAGGCAGACCTCGAAGAGATCGTCGACTTCCTCAAAAATCCAGCCAAATACAAGGACCTCGGAGCCAAGATCCCGCGAGGTATCCTCATGGTCGGTCCTCCAGGAACTGGTAAGACGCTCCTCGCGAGAGCAGTTGCCTGAGAATCTGAGGTTCCATTTTTCTCTATATCTGGTTCTGAGTTCGTCGAGATGTTCGTCGGTGTGGGTGCGGCTCGTGTACGAGATCTCTTCCGAGATGCTCGTGAACACGCTCCATCAATCATATTCATCGATGAGATCGACGCCATAGGGAAAAAAAGATCACCCGGTATCGGCGGTGGACATGATGAACGAGAGCAGACACTCAACCAGATCCTGACCGAGATGGACGGATTCGACAATGATACCAATGTGATCGTCATGGCAGCGACCAATCGTGCCGATGTCCTCGATAGTGCACTCCTGCGTCCAGGACGATTCGACCGCAAGGTGACGATCAATCTCCCCACCCTCGAAGATCGCAAAAAAATCCTCGAAGTCCACGCAAAAGGAAAACCATTCGCAGATGATGTCAGATGGGATCGTATCGCGGGTATCACTATCGGATTCTCTGGTGCTGAGCTCGGCAATCTACTCAACGAAGCAGCGATCCTCGCTGGTAAGAAAAGTGCGAAAAGTATAACTCAAGAG
>JAYTJD010000158.1:0-3100 GCA_043731405.1 Candidatus Altimarinota bacterium | reverse complement strand
GAGTCCTCTGTATGGCCCGAGATTTTCTTGGCTTTTTATGAGTTTTATTTTCTCACTCTTTGGGATATATTGACTGATATCTTCACTTGAGTTATTATCCAGTATCAGTATCTCTGTATTCTCATAGGTCTGATCGAGACATGATCGTATCGTATTCCTGAGATATACCCCAGGATTATATGCGACGATGAGTATGGAGATGAGAGGCTTATTTTGCATGAGTTGTTATATATGTTCGGATATTTTCCTGGAATCTCTCTTTCGAGAACTGCTCTGTGTGTTCTCGGATCTTCTCTCGATCCCACTCCATTGTTTCGAATTTTTCTATCGCAGCATTGAGAGCTGCAGGAGTCTGTGGAGAGAAGAATATACCAGTCTCACCATCTACAACCGTCTCGAGAGCACCTCATTCGCCATAGGCGATCACAGGAGCTCCCATCGCCATAGCCTCGATCGGCACGAGTCCAAAGTCTTCGAGTGGAGGAAAGAGAAAGGCTTTTGCTCATTTCATTAGTTCATCTTTTTCTTCGTTTGATACTCGATATTTCCATTCGATATTAGATTTGGATTTTGCTCGCAACTCTCTGAATAGGGGAGTATCGGTGGCCGTGCAGAGGATCAGTCGTCGACCACTCTCGTTGAACGCATCGACGAGTAGGTCGAATCGCTTGTACGGGATACAACGACCCAGTCATAGGTAATAGGTTTTAGGTAATAGGTTATAGGATTCCTCATTTTTCTCTCTATCACCTATCACCGCTCACCTATGGCCTACTCCCGGATATATCACCTCACTTTCTCTATCGTAGTATTTCTGGATTCTCTCCTGAGTATTTCGAGAATTCGCGATGAAAAAATCCACCCGCTGAGCTGCTGAATAGTCGAGTCACCTCAGCCAACCGATCAATCGATCGAGGACGAATCGGGCAACAGGATTGAAAATCCCGAACTCCATCATATTCCGATATTCCTCGTAGTGACTCCAATAATAGCGAGTCGGGGTATGACAGTAGCAGATATGTGTTGTATTTTCCCCTCGTTTTGTATACCCAGCATTCTTTGCCTCTGCACTACTCGATGAGATGATGATTTCATATTTTGACAGATCAAAAGAGCGAAAAGCCCACGGACGCAATATCCCTGCGAGCTTGTGTCGTCGGTTGAAGAAGGGAACTCGTTGCAACCAACTCGTGTAGACCCGCCGTCCTGCGAGCATCGGATGATCCATATAGCAGACGCTCGTATAGATATCCGCATCAGGATAGAGCTCCAGGAGATGCGAGATCACGAGCTCCGCTCAGGCGAAGTCGATGAGCCAGTCAGCAATGATGGCGATGCGACGATTATTTTGATTCATATTTCCTTGGTTTGTACGGTGTATTACTTGATTTCTTCAAAAGTTGATCGCATATAATCCGTATAGTTCGTTGTCCCATCAGTATAGTATGTTATAAAATCACTTGGAGCATCTTGAGGATGGGCAGTTATAATAACGTAGTTAGTAGTCTCCTTAAATATACTTTTTTCTATTCATTCTTTCGTACAGTAAAAATATCAATAATCATCCTTTTTTACTTTTTTACACTCTTCGAGATAATTACTCCATTCATTTTTTGAATAGAATACTAGAGTTACAATAGGATAATATCATGTACCATAGGTCATATTTGCTGTTTGAAGTCATTGATCAGTTGTAGGTAAGGTGAATATTATGCTTTTATCTCCTTGGAATGTTTTATATGAATTCCAACTTTTGAGAAGTTTTATTCTGAATCCATACTTTTGATTTTCGTAGACAGGCACCATCGAGTCTATATTATTTAGACTCACTGGACTTTCCTGTTTTTTCTTAGGAATAGCTTGATTTATTGCTTGATTACCATTGGTATTATTATCTTTTGAGCAACTTGAAATAAATAATACTAAAACTATAGATAATAATAGAGATTTGATTTTTTTCATATTTTAAAATAAATATAATTCTGATTAATTCTATTGTTTTTCTCCCGTAATTCAATATTCTTTTCGCATGAACGAAAAAGCAGACTACATAGCAGAGCAAAATCCCCCTAGCCCCCTTTATCAAGGGGGAAAGAAAATTGCCATCCTTCATGATGCCTTCCTCTATCGTGGTTGAGGGGAACGGCTCGTGACTCTCATGGCTCAGGCACTCGGTGCAGATCTCATATCTGGGTTTTTTTCAGATGGGAGTTTTGATCCTCGAGAGCTCGGATTCACTGGACGGATGGTATCACTTGGGAGTCCTGTTTTTGCCAAGGGACTCCGACATGCGGTGCTGAAGTCCCGATTTCTCTACAAAACCAAGTTCCTGAATGAATATGATATCGTGATATTCTCAGGCAATTGTCTCGATGCAGCTCGCAATATTGCGAAAACAACGAAAAAAATCTACTATTGCCATACTCCACCTCGCTATATTTTCGACTTTCGTGAGCGATATATAGCTAGATTCCCTCGGTGGCTCCATCGCATGGCAGATATGATACTCGACCGTGAGGCTCGATCATATACCCGACAGCTCGCGAATATGGATCATATCTTCACCAATTCGCAGAATGTGCATGATAGACTGCTCGCCTATTGTGGATATGAGAGTGAGATCGTCTATCCGCCGACGGATGTTCGGAGATTCTCTCCTCAAGAAGATAGATCAGAGGAGATAGGAAATAGATCAAAAGAAGACAAAACTACCTCCTACCTCCTACCTCCTTATTCCTACTTTCTCTCTTTCGCTCGTCTCTCTCCACCCAAGCGAGTAGATCTTATTATTGATGCATTTCTTCAGATGCCAGATCAGAATTTGATATTTTGTTATGGACAAAACGATCCAATGAAAGATGAAATACTCGCAAAAATAGAATGAAAAGAAAATATCAGGGCGATCAAATCTCCGAATGATACCGATCTGATTACCCTGATCCAGTGAGCCACTGCGACGATCTATATTCCAGTGGATGAGGACTTCGGGATGTCACCTGTCGAGAGTATGGCCTGTGGGACTCCTGTGATCGGGGTCGATGAGGGTGGACTGCGTGAGACAATAGTGCAAAATGAGACAGGGAAGCTAATACAGATACTA
>JAYTJD010000157.1:0-20150 GCA_043731405.1 Candidatus Altimarinota bacterium | reverse complement strand
CTCACGCTCAAGATCGCCTGTTGGATGACCGAGACGACTACGTGACTCCTCGATGAGATGAAGTACTATGGAGACGAGCGGAATATGCTCGATATCTATAGATCGAGGGATGATGAGTCCCATATCTGGAGATCAGAGTACGAGTCAAAAATCCAAGCTATCCCCGTACTGATTGTTGATGCGTATCATTTTGCGAAGCAGATACCCGGGCGACACACCATCATCAAGGATCTCCCCCTCCTCGAGGATATCACCAGACGCTCATCGAGTATGGAGATATCGTTCGATCGACTCTATGATGCTGTAGTCTCCCTACATGGAGGTGAGTCTCAGACTCATATGGCGGATATGATCTCGATGATACGAGGGATATATGAGTCTATTCCTGATCGTCCAACTGGGCCGCTCGTCTCGCCTCCTGGGGCACATGGGGAGACCTATTTTGTCACGCAGGCGATGCTCTGGCATCGTGGACACAAGTGGCTCGTCCACGCATCACGGACACTGGAGAACACATGGACAACCTGGAAAAATGAAAACCAACATACACATCCGAGAAACATAGAACTCAATATCGCATATATCGATCGGTGTATCTCACGGCTTGGTGCCTACCACAATCTCTGAGATACCAACACCAACGTCATCCTCTCTATCCATGAGGAACGGACTCGTCTCACATATATCCCACGGAGTGTTGCGGATATGATGCGTCCACTGCTCGATGGATCCACGAGCTATGGGATCAATATTTCACGCCCTGAGACGAGTGCATTTTTGATGAGAGAATACGGGATCGATAAAACAACAATCCAATCAGCAACACCTAAAGTATCTTGATTTTCTCAAAAACAAGAAGTTCGAGGCAGTAAAATTTTTTCGAAATGAGCTTCCTGATACGGAAGTAATTGAGAAACAAATTTTTCTAACGATGAAATTCGTAGTTTTTCAGAAACTCAATCACTCACTCATGCCGAATACCATGCTGGCATCATCCAACCTGGGACAGTGATACTCAGCACGAGTCTACGGCACGCTCGAGATCTCGGATCAGAACTGAGAAAAATCCACGGAAAAAAAATCGAAGTCCTCATCCAATGACTCTCAGGCGGCAAAGGCAAGATGCTCTCTATATTCTCTAAAAATATCGATCGAACGATCCTGATCGGCATCATCGATACCTGGCGAGATGAGTATGCTCTCTGGCAGATCGCGAAACACATCATCATTGCGAAGCTCCCATTCGATCCTCCTACAGATCCATATTTCCTCGCGAGGACTGTCGGTATGACGAACAATTTCTCCGAGTATAGTGAACCGATTGTCACAATCCGACTCAACTCACTCATCGATCGTATCCTTACGAGTGGCTATAGTGGTCATATTGCATCAGCAGACTCGAGACTGGTGGATAGCGAGTGGGGGAAGCGGATTGCATGAGAATTATTATAAAAATGAGGAATATAGCTTTCGCAAGTGATTTGTGTTGTGAGTATTTGCATAATAGTGCAGAATCTGGTATTCTCATACTATCATAAGTATATTCTCTATGGCCGATACTCCACTTCAGACACCAGAATCCAGCTTTCTCGCTGATACACCGACTACGATCACATCAAATACAACAAACAAAAAAGAAGAAACACTCTACAATGACTTTTTCCAAGAAAATAGTACTGGGGAGATGAGTCTCGGTGGCAAAAAAGAACGCTCTTCACTCGAAATACTCGTGAATGTCCTACAATATATTACTATACTTGTAGTGATTGTTGGTGTATTATTCGGACTTCATGTATATATCAGGTCGAGTAGTGGAGGATTTCTCGAGAACTATCCATTTCTCTGTCCATATCTCCACTACGATATAGATATACTCGCTGAGGAGAAATGATGCAAGAGTGTGGTAACCATAGGTAAAGAGTATGCTGACAAGCAGACTATACTCCAAGAAAATATCATAGAGGGTCTCACTGAATATATACCAATTAAGGTATCTGCGAGTATCCTCGATGCTTCCCCGGAAAAAAAATTCATCATCGACACTTATGATACCAAACCTCATGTCAATGAAGTACTCGAGGCATTTGGCCGAGTCAAACTCGCATCACAGTCAGTCAGTGGCAATATCGAGTGTACTGGACTCACCGTCACCAACGGTAACAGTCTCTCGACACAGTGTACGATATATGGATGAGGTATTGGTGATGCTGATAGCAATGGGCAGATTGGATCTGCTCGTGTTCAGGCGATGCGATTTATCGAGAATCTCGCAGACACGAGCAAGAGCTCTCTCATACTGGAGAATCAGCCGACATCACTTGGTATCGAAAAAGTCAAAAGTGATGCGACTACTGTAGGTTTTTCTACTCGTACGACGCTCCCAATCCAGGTCCGATATGTTCCTCTCATACAAAAAATCTAATCTCATATTATGGCACTCAAAAATCAACGTGAACAACTCATGCATACCATGATGGGGCAAATAACTATCATAGCTATGGTAGGCATAGTCACATGGATGTACGTCCTGCCTAACTATACTGTACTCTCCAAATCTGTGGTGGATACTAATACCACAATAGAAAAATTCAATCTGACAAGCAATGATGGTATCGCTTATCCTGAGCTATCAACGATACTCTCAGCTACCAAGTGAAAAGAGGAGCTCCTTGCCATCATGCAATCCACTCCCAAAGAAACTCAAGATGTAATGGTGAAAGTATGATCAGAACCATATATGACATGGCTCGATGGTGCTATTGGAGGGAGCTCCACTGACAAAAAGAAACTCGCCATCAAAAAAGCAAGACTCAATAGTATCCTCCCAACACTCAATCCTATTAGCAACAACCTGATGGAGGAGACTGTAAGTATGCGAAAATATATTTCATTCATCGAAGAAAATATACTCAAACAGTTTGGTATAGAGTCAACTGCAGCACTCGGAATCCAGAATATTAAATATGGAAAAAGAGGGACTATAATGCCTGAAGCACTGGGATCTTTTGATACAGAGATCGCATTTGAATCAACCAATCTCGGAATCAGCAAGATGATCGAATACGTCAATACTCTTGGTCACTATGATCTCCTCCTCGATACCGGTGCAACATCTACTGGATCTATTGGCATCATGTCTAATCCATTGGCCATGATAGACTCTCTCTCACTCCAGAATACTCTCGATCTCAACAAGCCAAACGATGAAAATACGGGTCGTATGGTGATCCGATTCTACATACGAGGATCATCTATCACAGATATAGCCTATCTAGGTGAGACGATCAAATCTCGAAAAGAATCACTCAAAAAGAAGATCGATACAGCGATTCTCAAATGTAGTACCGATATCACGTGTTCTGGTAAAAAAAATCTAGATCTACTCAATCGCAAGTATAAGGAATTCATCCGAGCTACTACTCTAAACGTGAACCGCTCTGGAACTGAGATGATATATATACTCTCATCAGAACTCAATTCTATTATCTCTCTCGAAAAAGAGATGACGAGCCTAACAAAATAAATATGCCAAATATCGTAGACACACTCAAAGAAGCAATATACAAAGGAGAAAATATTTCCCAAATATGTGATCTCATCATCATGGGGGCAGTAGAGTCAGGGAGCTCAGATATCCATATTGAGCCATTGACCAATATTGTCCGTCTCAGGTATCGTCTTGATGGTATGCTCAATGAGATTCTCGAGTATCAGACATTCCTCCATCAGCAGGTAGTCGCCAGGTTCAAAATCATGTCGAATCTCAAAATCGATGAGGCCCGTATCCCACAAGATGGACGTCTCTCGACCGTTATCGATAACAAGGCACTCGACTTGCGTGTCTCGACTCTCCCAACCGTTCACGGTGAGAAGATAGTGATGCGTATCGTCGATAAGAGTAAAAAAATACCAGATATATTCGGACTCGGTATCGAGGGACATAACAAGACACTCCTAGAAAAAGCAATCGCTCTCCCAAATGGAATCATCCTCACCTCAGGGCCAACGGGTTCTGGTAAGTCGACAACTCTCTACTCGTGTCTATCCAAGCTCAACGCCCCCGATGTCAACATCATGACTCTCGAGGATCCAGTGGAAATGCAGATCGATGGGCTCAATCAATCACAGGTCTTCCCAGATATCGGGTATACTTTTGCCTATGGACTACGTACCGCTCTGCGTCAGGATCCAGATATCATCATGGTGGGAGAGATCCGAGACCACGAGACGATCAATATCGCGATAGAGGCGGCCCTCACGGGTCATCTCGTGGTCTCGACGATCCATACCAACTCTGCAGCAGAGACGATCACTCGTATTCTCAATATGGGTATCCCTGCATTTCTCCTCCCAGCGTCAGTGAATGCCATCATCGCTCAGCGACTCATCCGTCGTCTCTGTCCGCATTGCAAAAAACCTGTCGCGATGCAGAATCTGGAGCCAAAGATGAAAGCCAATGTCGAAAAAGCTATCAAGCGAACTGCTAAAGAGGAGCTCATCTCTCGTATTCCCACGCAGATTCTCCAGGCACCAACATTTTATGAACCAGTCGGATGTGGCGAGTGCAAACAGATCGGATACAAGTGACGAGTCGGTATCTATGAGATCCTCGAGATCACCAACAATGTCAAAAAAATGATCATAGACGGAGCAAGTGCTACGATGATCAATGAAACGGCGATAATAGATGGCATGATATCTCTCGAACAAGACGGTATAATCAAGGCGCTCAATGGAACAACTTCACTCGCCGAGGTCTACGCAGCAGCAAAGGAGAATGCATAACTAACAATAATCGAATATGGTAGCACTCACTCAAAATCAAGATATCGTCATCCTCGACATCGAAGATGGGCAAAAAGAAGTCGAAGGAGAATCCACCTTGACTTATATCAAGAATTTTTTCTTCAAACAAGGCTCTATTACCCTCCGACAAAAGGTAGTATTTTTCCGTATTCTCGCAACGATGGTGAATGCGAGTCTCACAATTCTCAAGAGTCTCTCAGCTCTGAAAAAACAAGAAAAAGATCCGAATATGATCAAGTTCTATGATTTTATGATCAATCGTATCCAGAGTGGTACTACGATGCACGAGGCACTCAATGCATATTATGGTTGTTTCTCGAATGCCGAAGTATCGATCATCGAGGCGGGTGAACGAACTGGTAAACTCAACACCGCCCTCCTCCAGATCGCAGAACAAACAGAGAAAATCGACTCCATCACTCGAAAGATCAAAGGAGCCATGACGTACCCTATGATCATGATCGTCGGTATGGTAGGTTGTGTGGCGATACTCATGGTGAAGGTGATTCCGACATTAACATCATTTTTCTGAGACCCAGCCAATCTCCCAGATGCAACTCGTATGATTATTACAGTGAGTGATTTTTTTATCAACTACTATTTTTACATCATTATTGCATGTATAGCTGGGGTAATTAGTTTGAATGTATGGAAAAAGACCAAAACTGGAATGTATAAATTCGATGGCATACTCCTCAGGATGCCTATATATGGTCCACTCATCAAAAAAGTGGTACTGTCACGATTTGCCCGAGTATTCTCGAATCTGTTGGCAAGTGGTGTAGCAGTAGTCGAGGCGATCCGTATCGTCTCGAGTGCCGTTGGTAACGAGGTATACCGACAGCGACTCCTCCTCCTGAGACAGGATGTCAAAAATGGACAAAAAATCGCCGAGTCTCTTGAAGATGATCCTCTCTTTCCAGATCTCCTGATCTCGATGATCCGTGTAGGTGAAGAGACGGCTCAAATCGGTACGACTGTTATCAAGATTGCAGACTTCTATGATGAAGAGGTCGATATCGCGATTGCTGGTATCCAGAAGCTGATCGAGCCAGTGATCCTCGTGATCATGGCAGTCGTGATCTGATTCCTCGCGATCGGTATATTCCAGCCGATCATGAACCTCGCAGGGACGATGGGCGGATAGATCAGTTTCTATAGAAAAACCACTTCTCGAAGTGGTTTTTTCTTGCTTTTTCCATTTTTTCCCCTATACTCTGCTCGAAATTGGGGAGCTCTCTCGAACTTTTCACCTTTCATTTTTAGTTTTTATCTATCGTATTATGTTCTCTCTCGAAGCAAAGATCCGTACAGAGGTAGCGAAGATCGCCCGTGTAGACGGTGTGATTCCAGCGGTTGTGTACGGCAAGGATACCCCTTCGACTATGTTGACTGTGGGTGTGTCAGAATTTATCAAGGTCTACCGTGAATCTGGTAAGAACCATATCATCACTCTCAGTGTAGGAAAACAGAAATACAATGTACTCATTCAAGAGGTACAACGACACCCAGTAACTGGTGCATTCCGCCATCTCGACTTCATCGTTGTTGACATGAAAGTTGAGGTCCATATCCAGATCGCTATCAAGCTCACTGGTACCTCTCCGGCCATCCTCGAAGGTGGACAGATACATCAATCTCTCGATACACTCGATGTGAAGTGTCTCCCTGCTGATATCGTCGATGCGTTTGAACTCGATGTATCGGGACTCACTATGGGTCACTCGCTCCATGTCAGTGATCTCGTTGTCAATACGAAGAAGTTCACAGTCCTCTCACACGCTGAGGAGGCAATCGTCTCTATCCATGCTCCGAAGAAGATCGAAGAAGAAGTCGTAGTATCAGTTGCTGATGTTGCAGTAGCAACAGCAAAACCAACTGCTGAGTAATCAGGCTCTCAAAAATACTCTCTCGAATCTTCGGGAGAGTATTTTTTCTTGCTTTTTGTCTGTTTTTTCATATCCTCTGCCTATCAAGTTACAAAACTATAAAACTCATATATGATAATCAAACTCGTCGGCTCAGGACCTGAGCTCGCATCCCTCGAAACTCTGGTAAACAAAGCACTCGTAGAGCTCGCCCTCGATGATGCTGTCACAGTATCTACGACCGATGATACTGCGTACAAGCTCGAACTCGGTATTACCGAGAATCCAGCACTCGCGATCGAGGAGGAGTCGATCGACTTCCGAGATATGATATTCCAGGGAGAGGTACCAGCCTATGACGAGATCAAGAGTATGTTCATCTCGATACTCGGAGATGAGGAGGATCATGGGGGAGGTGGATGTGGGAGTGGTGGATGTGGAACCTGTGATACAGGATGTGATACGGAGGAGGAGTCTCATGATCACGAAAAAAAAGATGAATGAGAATCTTGCGGGACATGATGCGGTTGTCACTAATACACCCCCATCGTCAAGGCGAGATACTTGCAACAAAATCAAAAAAATGCTATTCTGAAAGGGTAGTATTTTTTATCTATCGAAATATGGCTCTCACAAGTGCTCCATCAGGAATATCTGAAAACCCAGAAACAAAAGAACTCACAAATGAAGCACAGAAAAGAGTAGATACTGTTGCAAAAAATGCAGTCGCAGTACTCGACAAGAATCTTGATGCCCAATCGGCTATAAGCAAACTCTTTGGCGAGATGGTATCAAATAATCTCCGTGACCCTAAAAATATAGCAAAAATCCAAGATGGACTCTACGGGGCTCGAGATGAACGACTCTCTCAAGCAAGTCCAACTGAAAGACTCGATATTCTTGAGTCATTTTCTACATTCATGGCGAAATTCACACAATGAATCGCTCAGATGAATCGAGATATTGTACTCAGTAATGATGCAAATAGGCTCGCATACGCATCAGATATAAAGATGAATCAAGTGAAGTCCACGTACGCTAAGATTATATCCGATAATCATCCAACTCTAACCGCCTAAATGGCGGTTTTTTTATTATTCTATCATTTTCAGGAACTCATCTATCGATATGATCTGTACTCTACATTCTTCAGATTTTGATCTCTTGGAGCCTGCATTCTCCCCCGCTATGAGATAGTCGAGTTTCGCAGACACCGATGTCCGCACTTCTCCGCCATTTTGCTCTACCAGCTCATGTATCTCATCTCGCGAGAGGCTATCGAACGATCCTGTGACACAGAACGACTTCTCCAAGAGCTCCTTTGCAAAGGAGCTGTCACGAAGTGACTGAGGATTTTGCTCAGGCATCTTGATCACCAATTCCCCATACAACCGCTCCACTACTTCGCTATTCTCACTCATATACTCGATAAAACTCCGAGCCGTCTCAGGTCCGATATCTGTTACTTGCAAGAGCTCTTCTTCTGTGATAGAAAAAAGAGACTGAAGTATAGTGTGGTTTCGTCATTGCGACGAAGGAAGTAATCCAGTTACTCATAATGAATCCTTCCTTTGTTCCTGTACCTGATCATTCCTCGCGATAACAGAGGCAAGAGCTCGGGCGGTCTTCTTCCCTACATTCGCGATCCCGAGTCCGACGAGCATACGATCGAGGGTAGTATGGCGGGATTTTTCGAGTGAGTTGGTTAGATTCTGTATTGATTTTTCTTTGTATCATTCCAGTGTCAGTATCTGATCTCGATGTTGACCCAGTTGGAATACTGAGGCAAAATCCGTGATCCATCATTGCTCGAGAAAATCCTCGATCTGACGAGGGCCGAGTCCATCTATATTCATAGCTTGTTTACCAACGAACATCTCGAGTTGTCACTGTATCTTGGCTGGACAGTGAGTGTTGGGGCAGAAAATCGCAATCTTGCCCGCATCTTGCTCGAGCATTGTAGCACATATCGGACAGACTGTCGGGATCTCGACCTCTTTTTCACTCCCATCTCGGACTCAGGCAATCACGGATACAATCTCCGGGATCACCTCACCGGCTCGCATGATGAATACGCTATCTCAGATCCTGACTCATTTGCGAGTAAGCTCATCATAGTTGTGTAGTGTCGCCCGCCTGACCACCACCCCGCCGACATCTACGGCCTCCAGATTAGCAACAGGAGTCACAGTCCCAGTACGACCAACTGAGTGTTCTATACTCACTACTCGAGTGCGAACTTGCTTGGCTGGGAACTTGTACGCAATCGCATATCGCGGATGATGTTCTGTCCGACCAAGGTGATCCCAGAGCGTCATATCGTCCAATTTGAGAACCATACCATCGATATCAAAATCGAAATGTTCTATTCTATTATCAGTTTCTTTTTGTATGATATCTGCCATGCTATCGATCCCTGTAACTCGAGCAAACGAAAAATCCTCACATCCAAATCCCCAAAGAACCAATAACTCCATGAGTACATGGTATGTAGCGGGTGAGTTCATCTCGCCAGTGCGGAACATCTCGAGTTGTGGAATAGAGTATGCAAAAAATTGGAGATGACGAGCACGAGTCACGAGTGGATCGAGTTGACGCAGTGATCCTGACGCAGCATTGCGTGGATTGGCGAAGAGTTTTTCATTATTAGCGAGTCGTTCCCGATTGACATGATTGAACGATGTGCGACTCATCATCACTTCTCCACGGATTTCCATACGCTCTACTTTTTCGAGATCGAGAATTTCTTTGGGGAGATTCTCGATCTCCATAGCAGTTAGTGTTACATCTTCTCACTCGACTCCACTTCCTCGCGTGATTGCTTGGGCCAGTTTGCCAAATCGATAGACAACAGCGAGTCCGAGTCCATCATACTTGGGCTGGATATAGTAGTTGAATTCTGTTGGTGCATTTTCCTTGAGGACATTTCGCATTCGTATTTCAAATTCTTGAACCTCCTCTACACTATAAGTATTGTCAAGCGATATCATCGGATATGTATGTGCCACTTTCTGGAATTGTCCTGATGCGAGGATGGCGAGATGTGCAGTCGGAGAATCTGCATCGAGCATACCCGAGTCAGCCTCTGCACGAGCCAGGGCGTGGAATAGTTGATCATATTCAGTGTCCGAGATGATCGGTGACTCTGCGATATGATAGAGTCTATTATGCTCACGGATGACCTCACGGAGTGAGAGGATATCATCTTTTCGGATATTACCGAGACGCGATAGATATGTTCGAGAGAGTGAGAGAAGTTCGGATGGATTCATAGAGTGAGTATAGGGAGATTTTTATGAAAATCAAAATTGCTTTTTTCGTACTTTCACCTATAATCTCCCCGTTTATTTCGGGATTTTATTTTCCTATATTACATATTCATAACTCAATAACATTATGCAATCCGTCGTCACTCGCAAGAATAGCTATACACTCTCGATCAATATCAAGGAGTCAGGAGTCGAGCTCGAGAAGGCTCGCCAACACATCATCGAAGACATCAGAGCCAATGGCAAGGTCAAGGGATTCAAGCAGGGATCTGCGATACCTGAGGCTGTCATTGTCCGTGAGTACGGTGAGGAGGTCATCCGAGAGCGAGCACTCGACCGTGTGATGAACCATATCTATCCGAAGATCCTCAAAAAAGAAAATATAACTCCAGTCGCCGCTGGTAATATCACTGAGGTGAAGAGTACTGATCCGATCGAGCTCACTCTCGAGGTCGAGGTATTCCCTGAGATCGAGGTAGATGAGAAAAAATTGGACGCCATCCGAGTCAAGAGAACTCCAGTCACAGTCACTGAACAAGATGTCGATGCTGAGATCACAGCGATCAAGGCTCGATTTACCCATTTTCATGAGGCGGGTTCTCACTCTGAGGACGGAGCTGATACCTCTCACGAGAAAATCGAGTCAGGAGATCGTGTCACAGTCACCGCTCAGGGATATGACAAAAAGGGTGGCGAAGCCATCAAAGAGACCTATGTCCCGAGCTACCCACTCGTGATCGGTTCTGCATCATTTATCCCAGGGTTCGAGGAGGAGCTCATCGGATCCAAGGTTGGAGATGAGACAGGATTTGAGATCACATTCCCAGCTACATACCATAGTGAGGAGTTCCAGTCTCGCAAGGTGTACTTCGTAGCCAATATCGAAAAGGTAGAGAAGCCTCATACTCCAGAGTTCACTCCAGAGTTCATCAAGGATCTCCGTGGAGTCGAGACAGATATAGCAGGATTCCGCGAGATCATCCGTACTGAGATCACGAACAAAAAAGAAGCAGAAACTCGCCAAGTCGATGAAAATACACTCATGGAGCAGATGCTCGCAGTGGCGACATTCGAGGTGGGACCTACGCTCCTCTCACAGGAGATCGATCAGATATATCGTGAGCACGCATCGAACCTAGAACAACAGGGCCTCGATATCAAGGGGTATCTCGAGCATGTTCGCAAATCTGAGACTGAGTACAAGGAGACGGTCGTAGCACCAGAGGCTCTTCGCCGAGTCAAGGCTGAGCTCCTCCTGAGAAAAATCAAAGAAATCAAGGGTACAGAGGCAACCGATGACGAGGTCAAAACTGAGGTCGATAAAGTCATAGCACAATACAGCTCATGAGATGTCGTCGATCGACTCAGAGCCAAGCTCGTCACTGGAGATGAGTACTACGAGGATATCAAGAACCGAGTCATCTATCGAAAAGTGGTAGATGGATTCTGGGCGTAATTTTAATAATCCTTTACTTAAAAAGTAAGGGATTATTACTTATAAAATATCGTCAATAGTTTCACTTGGTTTTCACTCGGTGAGATTTGAAAAGTTGTGGTTTTTCTGTATAATCCATCAGATTTTCTGTGATTCATTGTGCCCTGTTCCGCCCTCCCCTACACTATCAAACCAATCTATTAATACACTCCCAATGTTTTCTTTTATAACTGATATATTCGCGAATGGCTCTGAGAAACGAGTCAGGTCCTACCGTCGAGAGCTCGAACAAGTGAAGATGATCGAACTCGAGTACGCGACTACAATCACGACAGTCGAGCAAATCCAAGCAAAGACACATGAGTTCCAGTCTCGTTTTACTGACCTGGACATCTTGGATGCCACCGATCTCATCACAATAAAACAAAAACTAGAATCCACCAAGTATGAGGCATTTGCTCTGCATCGTCGGGCCTGTGAGATCATCTATGGTCAGGAGTTCTACCTCGGTAACTGACATCAGGTCACATGGAACATGATCCCATACGATGTCCAGATCATCGGTGCGATGACACTCCATGGTGGCAATATTGCTGAGATGCGGACGGGTGAAGGTAAGACCCTGGTGGCAACGATCGCTGCATACCTCAATGCTCTCGTGGGAACTGGAGTCCATATCGTCACGGTGAACGACTATCTCGCTCGTCGTGATGCCCAGGAGATGGGGATTATTTACAACACACTCGGACTCTCGGTAGGAGTCGTATCTCATGGACAAGGATTCGAGGACAAGCGATCCGCATATGCATCAGATGTCGTCTATGCGACGAACAATGAACTCGGATTCGACTACCTCAGAGACAATATGGCATCGAGCGTCGAGCGTAGAGCTATGGGAATGAGGTGGTATACTATCATAGATGAAGTAGATTCTATCCTCGTGGATGAGGCTCGTACTCCACTCATTATATCAGCTCCAGATGCTGAGGCAACCAACCAGTATGCCCGATTCGCCGCTATGGCCAGATCACTCGTGAGCGAGACCCACTACAAGATCGATGAGAAACAAAAAACAGCCACCCTCACAGAAGATGGTATCTCAAAGATCGAGGAATATATCGGTGTAGATAATATCTATGTGAGTCAACACTTCAACGATCTCCATCATATCGAGAACGCGTTAAAAGCGAGTGCCGTATACAAGCGAGATGTCGACTATCTCATCCGCAACGACGAGGTGATGATCATCGACGAGCACACGGGTCGAGTCCTCTCAGGCCGCCGCTACTCGGATGGACTCCATCAGGCTATCGAGGCCAAGGAGTGAGTCACAGTACAGCAGGAGTCTCGTACTCTCGCATCGATTACATTCCAGAACTATTTCAGATTGTATAAGAAACTCTCAGGAATGACAGGAACCGCGAAGACCGAAGAAGAAGAATTCTACAAGATTTACTCCCTCGAAGTCATACAAATCCCGACGAACAAGCTCATCAAGCGTATCGATCGAGGGGATCTCCTGTTCCGCAGTGAGAAGGGCAAATTCGACTATATCGTCCGACTCATCGAAGCCCTCCATGACAAGGGGCAACCAATCCTCGTAGGTACGGTATCAGTGGCGAAGAGTGAGTACCTCTCAGATCTCCTCACGACCCGAGGTGTCCCACACAATGTACTCAATGCCAAACAAGACACCAGAGAAGCTGAGGTCATCGCATCAGCGGGATCATACGGAGCGATCACGATCGCCACCAATATGGCAGGTCGTGGTACAGATATCAAGATCGATGATCGAGTACGTACGCTCACCGGAGTAGTGCAGCTCGATGGAGCAGCGGGATCACAGGAGTATCCTCTCGGTGGACTTTTTGTCATCGGTACCGAGAAACATGAAACTCGGCGAATAGATAATCAGCTCCGTGGACGATCAGGCCGTCAGGGTGATCCTGGGCTCTCTCAGTTTATGATATCTCCTCAGGATGACATTATGCGTATTTTTGGTGGTAATCGACTCTTCTCGATACTCTCGAGTTTTGAGTCACATCCTGAACACGATCCCCTCATCGAGTCCAAGGCTCTGATGAGAAATATCACCACAATACAGAAGCAAGTCGAAGGCCGCAACTTCGACATACGCAAGCATATCCTCGAATATGATGACGTCCTCAATCAGCATCGTCTCGCCATCTATGCTCGTCGCAATCGTATACTAGAGTGAGCGGATATCCATAGTGAGGTCGTCGATATGATCGAGAGTGAGGCAGAGCGTCTCGTCGGACTCGTGGATACGTCCGAGACTCTCTCGTCGATGGATCCAGACGTACTCACGGCTATAGCCAGTGAGGTCAACTCGTTCAGTGAGACAGATATTGCTCGAGCCTGAGACTACTCGAGTGCGACTGATACGGACTCACTGATCACAACGACACAGACACTCCTCGCAGGCAAGATCGAGACACTCCGAAATAGTGGGACTGAGGAGCAATTTGCGGAGTTTGAGCGTCGTCTCACACTTGCAGGTATCGATGAGCTCTGGATGCAACATATCGACCGTATGGCTCACCTCCGCGAAGAGGTAGCATTTGAGGGATATGCTCAGAAAAATCCCCTGGTAGTCTACAAAGAGCGAGCCTATGATCACTTCGTCGTGATGATCCACACTATCGAGCATCGTGTCATCAAATGACTCATCACAGCCAAAGCTCAGGAATCGATCGATACCGTCAATCTCGAAGAGTCACTCCTCACAAGCTATCTAGAGACCGCAGAAGCGAGTCATGCAGAGAGTGCAGGGATCACTGATGAGTGACGAGTCGCTATATCGATGCTCCACCGAGAGCATCGACCTATCACCAAGTCGATCACAGCTGATGATTCGACTTCGAGAGACTCGAGTCTGCCAGTAGTAGGTCGCAATGATCCATGTCCATGTGGCAGTGGGAAAAAATATAAACAATGTCACGGGAAGTAGAAAATAACAAGATAGTAATGGGTAGGAAAGCTCAAATAGCAATATCTCCTTCATCGTACTATCTGCTAATCTAGCATCAAACTAAACTACCATTATATGCCTCAAGCAGACTCATCATTCATAGAAACTGATCTCCAAGAGGTCAACTCTACCTTCTCAGAATTCATCACTTTTTTGAGAGATTTTGTTATCATCCTGATCGTAGTATTTTTTATTCGGACTTTTGTTATCACTCCCTTCCAGATCAATGGGGCATCTATGGAGGCGAGTTACCATGATAAGGAGTTCATCCTCGTTGACAAGTTCTCATACCTCGACTTTGCTCAAGATATGAGTGAACCAACAGATAACAGTATATGGAACTATCTATCATCAATCTGGCAACAGATCCCGATCCATATCGGTGATCCAGTGCGGGGTGATGTTGTTGTTATCAAGCCGCATGTTGACAAAACTCGAGAGCACTATATCAAGCGGGTAATAGGTATGCCAGGTGATATCATCAGATTCGAGAGTGGGATAGTATCTCTGCAAATCGCTGGAGGGAGTGGATTCGTCACGATACAGGAGCCATACCTCTCACCGTCCAATAGTGGACATACATATCTCCCAGATTATATCGAGGGAAATCAGTTCCTCATACCAGCTGATACATATTGGGTGATGGGCGACAATAGACAGAACTCCGCAGATAGCAGACAGTGTTTTCAAAATTGCTTCTGAGTTGGTACGGGTGCGCACTTCATCAATAGGTCCAACGTGGTAGGCCGTATCCTCATTGATTTTGGGTATTTCAATATATTTAGTGATGGATGACTCCTGAAGAGTGGCAAATTCGAGTGGACACATGCTCCACGATTTCTCTCGCATCCTCGTCAAGCGAGTTATCCAGAACTCGAGAAATAATATGTTTTTTCTTATTAACAAACCGATTGGATTCACGAGCTTTGATGTGATACGCAAGCTGCGTGGTATGACGGGTATCAAGAAAATGTGACACACTGGGACTCTCGATCCACTGGCTACGGGTGCACTCCTCATTGCAACAGACAATAGCACCAAGCTGATATCCAGACTCGAGACGGCAGACAAGAGGTATCTCTTCACTGTAGATATCGGTATATCCAGTCCATCACTCGATATGGAGTGAGGTATAGAATCCGTCAGTATAGAAAGTATGAGAAATCATACTATCGAAGAAGTACGCGAATTCCTAGAAAACCAGACTACTCAGATACCTCCAAAATACTCAGCCATCCATATAGATGGCAAGCGAGCCTATGAGCTCGTGAGGAAGTGAAAAGAATTCGATATACCTCAGCGTCCTATCTCTGTATCAGGGGTGGAAATAGTAGATATCTCTCTCCCGAAGATCACTATCAGGCTCACGATATCAGCGGGAGGATATATCAGATCTTTTGCTCCGATTCTTGGTGATTTTTTTGGTGTTCCTGGTGGTGGATGTATCACCTCGTTGCACCGAGAGCGGATCGGGAACATCGATCTGAGTCGATCTATGGGATTCAATACTCTCGATATGACCAAGACTATTCCCTACTCGGATCTCTTCATACATATTCCAGTATATCATCTGGATATATCGTATCAAAAGCCACTTATCGATGGACTCATTGTCGATGTCGGTACACCATCTGAACGAGAATCAAGATGAGAGATGCTCATATCTTGTGGCGATATCACATCTCTCGGGAAGTGGACAATATGAGGGATCGAGGTGATACGCAACTACGTCTAGAACAAAATCACACAAAACTCGCAGATAGCCCCTTGCTTTTTGTCTATTTTTTGGTATTCTCACGTCGTTATGTTACTCCTACGACTCATCCTGATTTCTACATTACTCATGTTCACAGCAACTGAGTCTTTTGCGGCGTCTGGATGGTCATCTAGTACTATCAATACAAAATCAAAAACTGTAGAAAAGGATCAAAAGGAAGTACAATCATCGTCTGATGATGATACAAATGATGAAGAAAGAGCAGTAGAAAATAAAAACACGGAAAAAAATGCACAAAAAATAATACTCGAAGTCTATAAGATCCAAGGGAATAAAATACTCAAAGACATGTGAGCAAGCATAGAACGAGTGAATCCAGACCCAAAAGTAAGAATAGAAATCTATACGAGCATACAAAAAACTCTCGAATTCCGTAAAAACAAACTCGAAAAATCAGATCTCAGCAATGAGAGCAAGGAGATACTTATAGGATATATCGAATATATGATAGTCAACATCGAAAAAAAGAAAAAAAATCTCGAGTAAATCTCGAGATTTTTTGTATGACAAATGTTCACTTCTCTTATGGATATCTTGCATAGTCCATACCGATAGATCTACGTTGCCAATTATCCTCATCTACATACCTGATTTCATACTTGGATAGGGGAACAGGTATGGGCCAAAAGAGTTACAAAAGTCCAAGTACTCCATCCTCCGGTATAACTCGCCGCCAAAAGTGCGGACTCGGAAATCTATCAGTGGAATATCTAATTCTTCTGACACCGGAGCGAATAGCCGCAGGCCCGACAGTAGGCACTATTCTGACCGACTAGCGAAGTACCGAAGTACACGTAGCGACCGAACGTTTGGACGGGTGTGCTGGTCCAGTAGATACTGTAAGAACCCTGATTCAAGATTGACCCATCATACTGGCGGTATCCAGAGATAGGTATCTGGAGGGTAGAGTGCACTGTCGTACTGCTAGTGGTAGCACAACCGATAGTACCATTGAGACTATCTACAATATCACACCACTCCTTAGCGGTCGGGACATGGTATCCGCTCGGACATGATCATTGCATGAGTGCCTGGTTGGCTGCAGTAGCTGACTCGTAGATACCATAAGTCATGGACATTCCTGCCCCTCCCCACCGATTGTCATCCTTTGGAGTAAGCCAATCATGAGGATCGATTCCACTCGTGATAAACTGGTTCGCACTATCTGCTGCTGCGAGTCCAGAGAGGGCAATCGGTCACGCTATAGTCGGTACCGTACCAGTAGGGAATGCTTTGTTTCGTCACCACTGAAACAGTGATCCATAGCTCGCACTCGTCGTACCAGCGACTGTCGATCCGACATTGCACATTGCCCAGGTATATCCCGTAGCACTCCCGGTACAGATGATCTTGTCTGCCTGACTACATCCGGGATAGGTGGAGGATGCAGTGGCAGTCTGTCATGTGGCGGTACATACTGCATAGGGGTTGGATGATATCCACCTCGCATAGTATGTGATATTCGCATTGACTACCGTAGTCGGGGTGATCGCAGTACCCGTGGTAGCAGCAGTATCGTACCACCCATTGAACGTATATGTAGTTCTGGTAGGATCAACTGGATAATCTGATCAGATAGGTGTATTGATCGCTATGGCACCACTACTGGCAGTCGGTGAGCCAACATAATTGAGATCCCAGGTCACGAGATAGGGATTGAGGCGGGTACAGTCGGTCGGAGAGAGTCCACCATTGGCCCCAAAACAAGTCCATGTAGATGATCCACCATATGCTCCGGGTACCGTGGCACCAGCTGTACCTGCAGTACAGGTGAACTGAGTACTATTGTCACAGACTCCATCCACGAGAGTACCGGGTGGAGGAGGTGGGGGTGGTGGAGGAGGTGGTATATTCGCAAGGATCGTCGTCGATCCCCATCCAGATGCTACGTAGCGAGCTCATAATCCTTTCGTAAGTGTCGATGAGTTATCGACAGCTTGTTGGGTAAGAGTACCCGTGAATCAGGTAGTAGAGCCTGAGTAGTTACCACCTGACGGTGACTCCATATTGGCTATGAGCATATACCTCATACCGGATTGGGCATATCCATATCTCCCATTGGAGCCACATCACTCATCATAGGACGATCCTGATGGACTCGTCGGGACTCGAGCGATATAGGCTGGGACGAGTCAGGTAGTCGGGACACATCCACTCTCATGAGGAGGATATACTCCGCCATGCTCTGTCGCATAGGTGTTGAGGGATTTGGATATCTGTGCTATATCTGTGACTCGAGTACTATCTCGTCCACGAGCGAGATAGGCACTCGTAGGGGGATAGAGGACAACAGTCAGGATAGAGATGATCGCTATGACAATCACTATCTCGACGAGAGTGAATCCTGATCTATTTTTTAGAGACTGAAATCAAGAGAGAGAGAGAGAGAGAGAGAGAGAGAGAGAAAGAAAGATTTCACATGTATAGGAGTGAGGGGGTATATTTGGATATGAGTATATTTGTTTGGATATTTTTTGCAAATACTATTCTCTTGCGTTTTTGCCCTTGTTGGCTACACTTCTGGTATACTTACTACTTCTCCACTATGGCAAGCGAACTCGTCCTCTGGACCAAGAAGATCCTCATCATCCTCGTAGTCGCAGCCGGACTTTATATCCTCTGGATGCTCTCATCTATTATCACGCTCATCCTGATAGCAGGATTCCTCACGATTGTCATGAATCCCCTCATCGACCTCGGAGAACGCCACGGAGCCCCATCATGGCTGACACTCATATGAGTCTATATCATCGTGTTCCTTCTCGGAAGTGTGATGATCGGGACGCTCATACCGATCGTGATCAACTACGTCACTGATACTGCTACAATCGTCATCAACTGGGTCAATAGTGCTCAATCAGTGTATCTCAGGGATGGCATCACTGGGTTCAATTTTCACCCATACATCGAGCGAGTCGTCCTCCTCGTATTCGGTGAGAAGAATATCGAGCACACCCTCGACATCATCAAACAGAATGCTGGTAATATACAGTCCATCGTCACAACACAGATATGATCTCTCACGAGTGGCGGAATATCAGTCGTCAGTGCAGTCGGCGGACTCGTCGCGAACTGAGGACTCGTCGCTATCACTACATTCCTCATGGTACTAGAACGCAAAAATATCGGAAGATTCCTCCTCGATATATTACCATCGAGTCTCAGTCACTATCTCACTGGGCACTACCGCTCTATCCAAGATGTCACAACTGCATGGATCAAGGCAACTCTCATCCTCTCTGTGAGTATCTTTGCTACCACATATATCGGTCTTATATTGGTGAAGTGGATATTTGGTTTCGATACAGAGCAGGCATTCACCCTCGCCATCATCGGTGGGATCATGGAGTTCATACCGTATATCGGACCACTCATCGCCCTCATCCCTGCCGTGATCATCGGACTCGGTATCTCATGGAAAGCCGCTCTCACCATAACTGCCCTCTACCTCATCATCCAGCGTATTGAGAACGACGTCCTCGTCCCATACGTCATGAGTAAGGCTCTAGATCTCTCCCCTTTTCTCGTGTTCGTCGTGATGCTCGCAGGTGCGTCACTCGGTGGCATCCTCGGTATCATACTCGCTGTCCCCGTCGCATGAGTCGTACGCGTGATCTATCGAGAGTATATGACAGGATCTCAGAGTACTATAGCTATGCCAAAAACTGACTCCACAGAAACTCCAACACCACGTCGCAGGATCGCAAAAAAATAAAAAAATGTTGACAAAGTCACCAGAAATCATAGTATCCAAATACAGATTCCCATCTATGCAAACAATCCACAGCTCTACATTCTTCTATTCCTATTTCTTTCAGTCAGCACTGAAGGGTAGATCTATGTAGTCTGTAATCCAGAATATGTCAATCTCTCCCCCAGTGCGAACTGGGGGAGTTTTTTATTTTTAGTAAAAAGTTAGTTGGGATCTAACCACGGTCTGAAGACACGTGGCTTTAGTTTGTTTGGAAAGGGTTATAACTCGATTTCTAGTTCCTCTGTTTCT
>JAYTJD010000156.1:0-3155 GCA_043731405.1 Candidatus Altimarinota bacterium | reverse complement strand
TGTGTCGTAGCCACTCGTACACTCCTCGCTCCTGTGATGCCCGTCGCTGGATAGGTGAATACTGCGGTATTGACTCCATATCCTCCCTGATTCCAGTTGAGAGGGAGATTGCCTGCAGCATTCCCAGTTTCCACAGAGGGATTGAGTACGAGATTGGTAGTGGTAGGTGGCACGGATCACGCACTCACAGTTACGATGATGGAGGCCTGAGCCTGCTGTCCGAGGGTGTCCTGGACCGTATAGGGAATAGTCACCCGACCACTGAAGCTGTTTGCAGGCGTGAATAAAACAATAGCACTAGAAGGGCTCACGCTAAAGGTTCATTCTGGAACTATGAGGGTGGTCTGAGGCTCACTGATAAGCGGATTGAGATCTATACTCGAAGAACGCAGTGAGTTGCCTGAGCCAAAAGCCTCATCATTGGCAAGGATATTGGGTATAGTGATAGTCGTATTCATTGACCCAGTGGCACTATTGTCGCGAGCAATTGGAGGGAGAGATTGTCCTACATTTTTCATCCATATGTAGTTATCTGTATCCAGCAATCCGACTCCCATCACTCGATGAAATACGGTAGCCGTTCTCGCTCACACTGGAGTCGTGAATGTGCTCGTAAAAGTTTTCCAAACATTTGATGGCTGGAGTGTACCAATAATATAGTAGGTATGAGTCCCGTCAGCATATCAAATATCAACGATGACATCTGTTGCTATATTTGATTGATACGCATCTGAGAATATATAGTTAGTATTAGCTTCAACTAGTACAGGATCGAATACCCATTTTGCATCACCACTCACATATCGTGTTACCTGTACACGTGATCCTCGCTGACTCATATCTCATACTATGGGATAGCTCCATATCTGACTATTATCGCCGTACCATCCTATTGACCAAAAATCAGGCGTATCTGGTACGGCTGTATTTTGTTCCATTCATGGATTTTTGACGAGATTGCCTACGGTTGCTACACCATTGTTGAGATACATATTCACCGATGAGGATGACGAGACTCCACTCGGATCTGTGATTGTCAGGATCACCTCGACATATACATCTGGATCACTATGATCTGGGGCTACGAATGATGTGAGCTGACCCGTTGCATCTTGGAGATTGTGAATATGGGTATTGTGGTGGATGAGCGTCTGCCAACGAAATGCTGAATTCGGGAGAGATCATGTCTCAGGATCCACGCCAGTTCCCGAGAGCACTATCGTATCTCACGGACGATAGACGGCACCGTTGGAGGGTGTGAGAATAGTAACAGATGGCTTCTGATTGCCCGCGAATATTCTCGTACTCCTGATATCTATACCACCTACACCATCTTGCACTGTCAGAACTGCATCATAGGCTCCCGCTGTCGCATAGGTATGCGAAGGAGCTATACCAGTCGCGGTACCTCCATCTCAAAAATTCCATGCATAGGTGAGTGGATCTCCATCAGGATCACTCGATCCAGAGGCTGAGAAGCGAACCGTAAGCGGAGTCAATCCAGAATTGATATTACTGCTCGGTACGGCAATCGGCTTTCTATTTCATAGGGTATAGTTGATCCTCTTGAGTTCTCCAGTGTAGATAGCAATATAGTACACGTAGCCATCTGGTCCCGTTTTGATATCCACGGGTCCACCTGGACTCGTGATGAGTGATTCTTGGGAGAGGATAGTATTGGTACTACCGAGCCGCATCAGCGTCATAGTATTCTGAGCATAGTCACCATAGACGTACGCTCAGATATATATACTCGGATATATAGCACCCAAAAAATCTCCACCCGTGACACTCCCAGCTCAGGCGGTAGTATGGGGATAGGTATAGAGTGGTGATATCGGATTGACGACACTACAGCCGAGTCACCCCACCGTCGTACCTACTCACTCATAGCATGGCCACCCGAGATTATTCCCAGCGGTCACCACATTGATCTCTTCCCACAGATTCCATCCTACATCACCCGCGAACATCGTATTGGTTCCAGGACGAAAAGTAAAACGAAACATATTCCTGACTCATAGAGCCCATACTTTCGACCGATTTGCATTCGCATTTCCATTATAGAATGGGTTGTCACTGGGAGCGGTTCCATCTCTATTGATTCGGATCACTTTGCCAGCCAGACTATCTATATTCTGTGCCCTGAGTGATCTTGGATCAGCATAGTCGAAGCTTGCTCCATCTCCGAGTGTCGCATAGAGCCTCCCATCAGGACCAAACTGGAGTCCTCCCACGGAGTGGCTCGCTTGATCCGATGCTATACAATCAGCAGTGACGAGGTAGTTCTCACAAGATGGAGTCGCGAGAGTCCCTCACACGGTTCCGAGGAGTACCACTTTGCTCGATTCCAGAGCGGTATCACCAACTACCGTGACTCGTACGATTCGCCCAGTTTTTGGACCTGCTATATTCGCTCATGGTGAGTTCTCATATGTATAGGATAGATAGAGATATCCATTCGTTGCAAAATTGGGATCGATCGCAATCCCAATGAGTCATCTATCCCCATAGGTATTGATATCCGTGAGAGTGACCAGGGGATTACCCAGCAGTGTTCCATTTTTTATCACTCTGACAGCTCCTCACTTCTGTGCTATGAATATCCTCCCATCCGGAGCAAATGTCATAGCCGTCGGAATGACCAATCCAGAGACCACAGTCTGTGCCTCAAATCCAGAGAGTGCCCAAGTACTGGCCACGGGTATACAAAAAAATAGGATCGATATATATATTCAGAAGCGTACTTTTTTCGCAATAAAAGATAGGAGTCGAAGGTAATGCATAATGTATTAGGGTTAGAAATTCATTTTATATCGCAAAAAATACTGAAAAAGAAATGCTGCAAAATTCCTGTTACTGTTGTTTCAACTATGAAATATTTCCCCTATAATATATTTGTATTTGTCATAGTCGTGACAAGAATCAATCCGCCATTTCCAATCGGTCATAGCGATGTATGAATCATACTATTGTGATGAATAATAGTATGATCATACTGACAATATCCGATACTAGCGCTTTAGCTGAGGATATGAGTACCGTGGTTATTTTGTTGCTTTGATGAGCCAGTTATTCACATCCCAGACGATCACGATGATGAGATGTACGAGGAACGAGATTCAGAAGTTGATAGGCATATATATAAAAATAAA
>JAYTJD010000155.1:0-1197 GCA_043731405.1 Candidatus Altimarinota bacterium | reverse complement strand
TGCGAGCACAGGATCAGCTCCGATGAGTTTCGCTATCGCCTCAGCGATATAGGCAACTTCTTTGCTATGCATGAGGATGTTCTGCCCGTAGCTCGTACGAAATCTGAATTTCCCAATCAGTGGGATGATCTCCTCAGGGATCCCGATAATTCCCATCTCATCGATCGTCTTGCGACCGAGATCATAGATGAGTTTGTCAGCATCAGCTTGATTTTTCTCGACGATTTCTTCTATACGAGCTGGCTGGATGCGCTTGTCGGCAATGAGATCCTCGAGTGACTTCTTCGCAATATATCGGCGAAACAGGTCAAAACTCGAGAGAAACACGGTATCAGGAGCATCATCGATGATGAGTGATACGCCAGTTGCCTTCTCGAATGCGATGATATTGCGTCATTCTTTCCCGATGATTTTTCATTTCAGATCGTCACTCTCGAGTTGTACCATGGTCTGGGTGGTCTCCCCAGTCACCTCACCTGCATATTGCTGGATCGACTTGATGAGGATCTCGCGAGCCATATCGGATTCACGACTCTTGAGTTCTTTTTTCTTTTTGTCGATGAGAGAGACGATATCTCGCTCGTAGATATCCTCAGTTGATTGCATGAGGAGTGCCTTGGCATCTGCTTGAGAGAGCTTCGCTATAGACTCGAGTTTTCCGGAGAGTTCTGAGTTTTTGCGATCGAGACTTGCGATACGATCATCGATGATGGATTCTTTGTCTCTGAGATTCGTCTGTTTCCCCTCGAGTTCTTCGTATTTGCGGTCGATTTTTTGTTCTTTTTCTTCGAGTCGATTCTCTTGCTCGACAGCTCACTGCTTGCGTTCTCGGATATCAGCCCGAGCATCCTCGATTTCTTTTCGCAGGGTGACAGCGATTGCCTCAGCACGAGAGATTACATCTTTGGATTTTGTTTCCGCTTCAGTGATTATTGAGTTTCCTGATTTCTTTTGTTTTGCCTGGAGGTACAAAAATGAGCCGACACCACCTCAAATCACCCCAACAAGGAGTGAGAGGAATATAAAAATATTCATATAATTTAGGAGTTTAGGATTGATAATATAGACTCGGACTTGGATTTTTTGGATTTTGAACTGTATTTTTGGTACTCGGAGCCTATTTTCAAAGCAATAAGTACCTAGTTCTCACTCACTATATGATAAAAAGTAAAAATTGCGAGTTTTTTTGTATTTTTT
>JAYTJD010000154.1:0-7977 GCA_043731405.1 Candidatus Altimarinota bacterium | reverse complement strand
AATCCTCTACGCAGAGGCACAACGACAATTTACTCGACTCCTACATAATCCATCACTATGAAAACTACAATAATCCATATATCCTCGAGTGAGGTGAGCGGAGAGAATTGTATGAGTTGTAGTGGGTAGATGAAATGAAAAAAGGACCTCAAAACGAGGTCCTTTTGGGTATTTTAATTAATTAATTAATTCTAAAGATATGGATTATACAAAAGTTCAAGACAAATATAGTGATAGTTTAAGTCAACTAGATTTACAAAATATTCTAAATAATGGGAAACACGGAGAATTAAATTTCTTAGAAATTCAAGATCTTTCAGATAGAATGATTCGTACTATATTCGAATTAGAAGTATTAGATTACAGAAATATTTGATTGCCTCAGTCAGTAATAAGAGAAGTTGAAAATTTTAGAGGAAATGTAATGGGTTACATAAACTTAATAAAAGATTTTACAATAAGTAGATCTGATGCAACTCAAGTTAGAACTGAATGGGTAACTCAAATGAAGGCATTATATGATAATTCATTTTATAGAATAGAAGAAATATTAAATAATATAAAAATAAATCATCTTTTTCAAGATAAAGGTGAATTAGAGAAACAAATTAATTCACTCAATGATGTTGAATCGATAAAAAACCAACTACTCACAATAAAAGAATCATTTGAAACAGAACTAGTGCAATTAAAAACAGCAACGAAAGATAAATGAAATGAAACAGGTAATTTAATAAGTAGTCAATACTTTGATATTCAAGCAAAAAACCATTCAAGTGAGAAATTAAGATGGTTAAGTCAAAGAAGATATTTTTTTATTGCATTGATAATATGGTCTCTCTTATCAATATTCATATTTCTGATTCTTAATAAAAATTGATTGGATAGTATTTCTAGTATTGCACTATGAATATCTGAGTTACTATGATTTATATTAATATATTTCTGATTTTCATTTAGTACAAATAATTACTATATAGAACGTTGACTTGAAATAGAAAATCTACATCGTAAAAATATAGCAAATACTGCACCGAAATTACAATTATGAGTAAATCAAGATGATCATAGGGCAATAATTATTGCTGAAGAGGTGAAATCACTATTTTCTCCAATATGAGCAAAAATGGAATCAAAATGAACTGAGATTACAACACCATTCTTGGAAATTATTAAATGATTAATTTGAAAAATTCAATAATTCATAATCCACAGAACTTACTCAAGAATTGATATATCACCAATCCTCCAAATATCCACCAGAGCCCTCAGATTAGCAGGTTTACTTGTTTATATATCATCATATGAGCCAAACAGATCTAACCATAGATAGAGTCACGACGCCATATACTCTCAATCAACAACTGAGACTCTTGATGCATGATAGAGATATCGAGATCGCTACTCTACAAGTGATATGAGAGACGATGTCTCAGAGGTATCTAGAGTCACTCAGGGATGCTACACTTATCGTGTTGATAGATGAGATAGTAGCGTCAGTGAATGCTAAGATATCCACACTGATCATAGCTCATATATCAGGAAGTGGATATAACACAATGAATACAGGCGATACTCTCCATCCATCAGGGAGATTGTTGAAGAACGCGAGACAATATTTTGAGATAACAGGAATAGAATATGAGACAGAGATATTGAAGAGGATTGCATATGATGCGATGAATATAGTATCACAAAGACGCGAAGAAGCAGATAATGAATAAATTGTATTGACAGATGATATGATATGCATAGGATATCCGGATTCCGACACACACGAAAAAACTATGATTCAATTAGAATCAGAAATAATTCCTAACATATGATACTAGTAGCCGCCCTTCTGATGCTTGAAGAATCAAGATTAAACAAACCTGTATTACCTAAAAATCATCCAAGATCATATCAACAACGTATTGATACCACTGATGCTGCTACTAGAATTCTTGAACTAACTCCATCATTACCTAGTTTTCTTCGTGAACAACTCGTAGATACCACTAATGCTGCTGCTAGAATCCTTGAGCTAACTCCATCATTACCTGCTAGCCACCATGAACAACACGATCCAAAAAAAAGTATAGATGAAATCTGGAGAACACTTATGGTGAAGGCTCAAGATGTGGAAATAATTGTACTAGATGCTGAAAATCAACATACCACTTGAACTACAGCTAATGCCAATTCCTAACAATAATAATATAAAAATCTATCCTCTCACTGGGTAGATTTTAACTATTATTCTAATCAATATCCCTATATACGAGTATTATTTGGTACAGATTTCATATACGATCATTCACTACAATAACTACATGATCGCTGGAATAGCATGAATACAGCAGAGAGACCCACGAGGATATAGACGAGCCACTCTAGCCACGACCAGTTCCCGAATATGAGATTGACGACATTGAGATTGACGCCCATATAGCCACCGAGACCCACGAGTCCCCAGTTGAGTGCACCCACTAGCACCAGGACATACGCTGTAGCATGGAGTGTACAATATTTACCTACATGGTCATTTTTCATATGAGAATAGATTAGAGGATAAAGCTCTGGCATTTTACTAATATAATTCGGTATTAAAAAGAAAAACTAAAGACAATTTTATATTGCATTTTTATAAACATATAATTGACATACTACAATATAGAATTATAATACTCGCATGGTTAAATCAAGACTGGTCGACATACTCGTATCTAGATGAGAACAAGCAGAGTCTCTATCGGCTGAGATCGGTAATCTGGATATCAGAGCTCTGCACCAGATAAGAGATGAGCAAGATATAGAGAGGCTACGTAATACTATCATCTCAGCGGTGAGTGATGCACTATTGGTGCATGTAGATGAGTGAAAACTCGAGAAGAGAAAAAATAAAAAGGCAAAGGATGCTCCTCTCAAATATACAGGTGATATGATCTGGAAGGAATGAGCAACAATACGCAGTGAGCTGACGAGTGAATGAGAAAAGATAGCATTACCTCGATGATGGATATGGCAAGATACCAATGATGAGGTGATAGGTTGTATCTATGAGAAGAGTGAAATGCAGTGATATGGTGTATTGGTGCACCGTGATATAGCGGACAATCCTCATGGCTCGAGTGTCCTCATCACAGAAATGAGAAAAAAGATCAAAAACATCATACCAAAATCTAAACCAAAAAAATAATAACAGAGTAGAGACTGAGAATATATTATCGGTAAAGATTAAAGAATAACTAGTATGTATTTTCTATTGGATTTTCTAGTATTTTTTATATACTCTATTTTAGTTATTTGTATCTTCCTATTTACTCTATGGCTCTCCATCTCCACCATCGTCGACTCATTACAGTTGGTATTATATTTATCATATCTTGGATCGTTGGAACATTGGCAGTACACTATTTCGAGATAGGGCATCCCATCGGAGAGAGTTACTTCAATGCATTTTACTTCACTGTGATTACGACTGCGACTATCGGATTCGGTGATCTCGTACCATTCACAATAGGTGGCAAGATAGTGACGATGCTCTATGCTATATTCTATGTGCCACTGTTTCTCTATACGATGAATATATTATTTCAGTCTCGATTTGACCGGATACGAGTCGCTGACGAGAGACTCGAGCGAGAGCTCCATGATGTCGAGGCAGATGTCAATGCCATCATGGATGATGAGCATATCACTCCAGTGAATCCAAAGCCACGCCGCCGCATCGCCAGTTAATAATCAAAAATATGTATTCCCCACGCGAGATATATCGGTTCATGATGGGGCAAGATTTTCGTTCTATACTCGGAAAATCATTCTACAAGAGGCATATGGAGTCACGTGAGATTGTGAGTCCTTTTGATACTCCAGAGGAGATATTCACTCTAGAATACTTGATATCGAGCGGATATATCATCGCTACATATCGCAATGATGCCAACAATGACTCAGAGTCGTATCTGATTTCGACGATGGGACACTCATTCCTACAGAACTATAGACAATCATTCTCCTTCCGACTGCGAGCCTATATCTACTATTTCAAGCGACTTCACTGGATACTCATCGGTTCTATGCTGGGATCCTTACTCGCCAGTTACATCACCTTCCTCATTGTATAGTTATGGCAAATAGATTTTTCCGAAGATCTATCTCATAGATCTATATTTATCAGTTCATCGGGATTCCATTTTTTGTCTATACGACGAGCCTGTTCATCAACCGCAAATAGATATAAAAATCCCGAAAAATCTCTTGCAATTCTCAAAAAAAAGATACTATATATTGTATCTCTAGTAACTAATACTACACCATATGTCGGATATCACTGAGTCAAAAATAAAGAAAAACCCGCTCTTCAATCCAACTGGAAATGACAGCATAGATCACCGTACGATCATCAAAGGCTCTACGACGGGATTGTTCAATCTAGGTAGTGTCAAATATCCATGGGCCAAGTCACTCTATCAGGTAATGGTAGGTAATTTTTGGCTCCCAGAGAAGGTCTCAGGACTCAAGGATGATCAGAGGGATTTCACGAGTGTACTCACAGCTGATGAACAGCGAGCATACAAGGGGATACTCTCGTTCCTGATATTCCTCGACTCGATCCAGACGGTCAATATCCCGAATTTCTCGAACTATATCACGAGCCCAGAGATCAACCTGATCCTCGCGATCCAAGCGTATCAAGAGGCGATCCACTCCCAGTCATATGCGACGATCCTCGAGTCTGTAGTCTCTCCTGAGGATAGGGAAGATATCTACTACTTCTGGCGGACGGATACGGTACTCCTAGAGCGGAATCAATATATTGGACAAATATATCAGGATTTTGTCGATACTCCGAGTGATACCAACTTTTTCTGTGGTATTGTTGCCAACTTCCTCTTGGAGTCACTCTACTTCTACAACTGATTCGCATTCTTCGATACGATGGTAGATCAGATGAAGATGCCAGCAACAGGTCGTATGATTGCCTATATCCGTCGAGATGAGCTCACGCATGTGACGATATTTGCCAATATCATCAAAGAGATAAGACGAGAATTCCCAGATCTCTATGACGAATCAGTGATCATAGATATGACACGCATAGCGGTCGAACAGGAGATCACTTGGTCAAAACATATCCTCGGGAACAAGATCCCAGGCATCAACGCGGATACTACAGAGGGATATACTCGTTGGCTCGCCAATCAGAGACTCTCGATGCTTGGTATCGCTCCTATTTTCCCAGATGCGATCAAAAATCCGTACAAGCACCTCGACAGACTCCAAGATCCCAATGCAGACAAAGGTAACTTTTTCGAGACAACGGTCATCAACTATACACAGAGCTCCAATATGGCAGGAAGTTGGGATTTCTAAAAAAATAAAAATGCTTATATCAAATCGCCTCATCACTTGGTCGAGTTTCATCTCCTGTGCACTCGCATAACGGGCTGTTTTGATTTATTTCAAGCACCCGTTTTTCGGGTGTTTTTTATTTGTTTAGAGTCTCCAAGAACCACCTTCCAAATTCTTGATTCAAAGTACGAACCCAAACTACTGTTCAATCTTTCTCCAAAAATTCCAGATGTTTCTCGCTAAAATACTCCTTTTGGTAATGGAAGATACCACTTCTATATCACCACAGCAAGTCAACATTATTGCTTTGGAGTAGATTATTTATTTGTTCATCTGATAACTTTAATCTTCGCCATCCTTCAATTACCGTATAAAGTAAACCGTACCATATAGACATATACATTGTTGATTCTATTTGAAATTCTTTTGTTTCATGGTTTTTGTTTCTTTCTAGTACTTCGTAAAAAAGTTCCCTCATTTTGTTTGCATGTATAAAATAACGATGAAGACTAATTATAGTATCAGGAATTGTTTGCGTTTCTTTTGTCATAGGCTAATTTGATTACTTCTTTAATTGTTCCAAATTATCTCCATACATTATATAAATAATCCCCTTAAAATAGATGATTTGGAAAAATAGCATCAACAAATATGTTGTTATGATTGTATATATGACTATCTTAAAATAAGACCAAGCAACATTAAATCTTTCTAGGAATCAAGGTGCATCTTTTACAATGGTCGTTATTCCTCTTTGTTTTTGTTGTGTATTCTGCACAACATTTTTGGGGTAGATATCTCCTCTGTTTATTATGGGCTGAGTCTTTCCCCAATCGATAGCTTCCTGAGGGAATATCTCGGGATAGAGTCGTGGTGCTTGACTCGTTGGCATTCCATCAGCGATATCCGAGGCAAGTTGAGCGAATATATAGAGGTCTTGTCACTTCATCTCAGGATAGTTTTTCTCGATATCAGTCGGTTTCATCCCTGCGAGAACATCAGAGGTGATCTGATGGATCATATTGGGGACTTTTGTTGGTTGTCCTTGTTGTGCTGATTGCAATTTTGATATTTGCTCTGGAGTAAATAATTCCGGATATAATGCTGGAATTTCTGATATGGGTCTAGTCTTCATTGTTGCGGAAAGAGAATATAGAATATCCATATTATCTTTAAGCTCAGGATATACCTTTTCTACTTCTTGTGGAGTATATCCAGACATAATATCGTATGTAGCTCATTGTAATAATGCTGGAGTTTTTATTTCAAAATTAAAATAAATTGTTGCGGAGAAAAGAAGACAAGTAAATACTGCCATGAAAAATATGATTTTCATCAATCTATGCCACCACTTCTTCTCTAGGAACTCATATTTCTCTCCATAAAAAGGGAATATATATTTCATAAAAATATTGAGTTAACGGTTATCCCGAAAATCTGGGACTATTTTTTATCCCCATAAGCCACTATTCAAAAATCTTTAGTAGCTATACTTTTTTATAATTTTTGATCTTTTTACACATCGAGATTCGCCACTGTCTTCGCCCGTGACTGGATGAAATGCTTGCGAGGTGGGACATCCTCACCCATGAGTATGCGGAATACCTCATCAGCTCGCTCCGCATCCTCGACCGTCACACGAAACATCTTGCGTTGTACTGGATCCATCGTAGTCTCCCAGAGTTGCTCAGGATTCATCTCTCCGAGACCCTTGTACCGCTGGACTCACTCTGTGGTGATGCCCTCATCGATGATCGTTTTGAGTTTTTGCTCTTCATTGTACACATACCATGCTTGTTTCCCCTTGCTCAGCTTGTAGAGTGGAGGATTGGCGATGAATATATGACCATTGTCTACGAGAGGAC
The DNA here is from genome assembly GCA_043731405.1 of Candidatus Altimarinota bacterium. Taxonomy (GTDB): domain Bacteria; phylum Patescibacteriota; class Gracilibacteria; order BD1-5; family UBA2023; genus JABFSX01. The sequence continues at coordinate 775 of JAYTJD010000154.1, read as the reverse complement.
GGAAATATCTGAAGAAGAATGTCAAAAGAAGCGTACGGATATGTGCTCCATCCACGTCCGCATCGGTCATGATGACGATACGATGGTAGCGAAGACGCGAGTAGTCGAATGATTCCCCGATAGAGGTACCGAGTCCGATGATGAGATTCTTGATTTCTGCATTGCCGAATATCTTATCCAATCGGGCTTGCTCAGTATTGAGAATCTTACCACGGAGTGGCAATATCGCCTGGAATATACGATCACGACCTTGTTTCGCTGATCCACCCGCAGAGTCACCCTCGACGATATAGAGCTCACACTTCGATGCCTCCTTCGACGAGCAATCCGCGAGTTTGCCAGGCAATCCTGTACCCTCGAGTGCTCCCTTACGGATGATCGTATCACGAGCAGACCGAGCGGCAGCACGAGCACGAGCGGCGAGGAGACACTTCTCGATGATCTGCTTCGCAGCTCGAGGATTCTCCGCGAGGAAGTCATAGAATCCCTCGCCCATAGCTCGATCAGCAATTCATTTTACCTCTGCATTTCCGAGTTTTCATTTAGTCTGTCACTCGAATTGTGGCTCAGGTACCTTGACTGAGATAATCACGGTGAGTCCCTCGACGACATCTTCGTTGGTGAGGTTGGTGTCTTTTTCCTTGAGGATATCTTGCTCACGGGCGTACTTGTTGATGGTACGAGTGAGTGCCATCTTGAATCCAACCACATGTGTACCACCCTCTGGAGTGATGACATTGTTGACGAATGATATGAGTTTCTCGTTGTAGTCGTC
>JAYTJD010000153.1:0-8017 GCA_043731405.1 Candidatus Altimarinota bacterium | reverse complement strand
AAGACATTCATCACCAAGAAGCTCGCCGAAGAGCTCGGGTGTGGATTCATCTCGAAGAATATGGGAGAGTTCGGATCGTCCTACCTCCACCAGACGACCAAGAATATCAAGGACTTTTTTGAGGGTGCAAAAAAGGCTGCCGAGAGTGAACCGATCATACTATTTCTCGATGAGATCGACTCACTCGTATCAGCGAGAACGACCAATGTAGATGCCAATAAGGCAGAAGAGGTCTCACAGTTCCTCCAGGAGTTCAACGGGCTCGAGTCAGCACCCAATCTGATCGTCATCGCGGCTACCAATCGCCCTGATCATCTCGACTCTGCGATCCTCCGCTCTGGTCGTCTGGACAAGAAGATATATCTCGGACCTCCAGATACAGTGGCACGCAAGGCACTTTTCCAGATGTACATAGAGCGAGCTGGTCGCCCGAGTACAGATCTCGACTACGATGAACTCGCTCGTCTCACAGATGGATACGTGTCAGCGGATATCGAGGCGATCTGTGATGAGGTCGCTCGTGATGCGAGTCGTGATCTCCTGGAGCTCATCGATGAGGCGGAGGCAGGAACACTGAGTGAGTCTGATCTCGCAGGACACACGATCACCATGGATTCGATCAAGTCTACTCTCGCCGAGACTCCATCGAGTCTCAGGATGGTGGATATGAGTATCTATACGAGCTGGTTAGAGAAAATAAAGTAAAATTACTATGGAAAATGCATTTACTCCATTACAAAAGGCACTCTATCGAATAAAAAAATGAAGAGATCAATCGAAATCAATATTCGTTTGAGTATTGATGTCAGTTTTCCTATGACCTCTTGCAGTTTTTATGCTTTACGGGGTTTTTCACGTTATTTCAAAATCTATCATGGAACTATGATTCCATAGTTGGCTAACCCAGATAAGCAAGGATTGATTCATACTAACTATGGTGGTATTGAGTATCGGATTTTCAATCCTATATTACATTATCTCATGAATCATTAATGATATTCGAACTATACTTCTCATTAGAGAATTGGAAAGATTTAATATATTCTTGGAGGCTAATCATTCTAGGATTGATACCGTCAGTAATATACTGACATCCATAGAGTCCATACACAAGGCATTTAGTAATTTACCAATACTAAAAAAGTATGCCTATGCTAAAGATTCAAAATACTTATTTTTACATAAACTAGAGACAGAATATTTCATGGAGATCCTCCTCGACCTCCGCTCCGATCTCGCCACTCGTCTCACTGAGCAACAACAGATTCTCGAATCAGCAAAATCCGAAGTCGAGCAGAATATCACAGGAACTCCAGAGCTACTCGCAGTTTCAGAAGCTCAGAAACTGAGACTCGATAGACAGATCGAACAATTTGAGGAGTTACAGAGAGTGCTGGTGCGGGTGTAGATATTTGAAGATTTGAAAAAATTATGGTAGTGTGAGCACAATTAGGTAAAAAATCTATGAATACAACTACTGAACTACTAACGCAAATAGAAAACTTTTCTAAAAATAGAGGTTTTGGGAGAATTTTTTGGATAACTCAAATATTAGCATGATTTACGGGATTTAGTACTATACTATTTCTAGTTGTAAGCACACTATTTCACATAAATATATTTTCCATATTGATACTTCCAGTATTCATTCTATGAATACTATCGCTAGTGTTAGATGTTATTGGATGATTATTTTTGAGTAAAATCCTTACTTCCATTAAGGAATGTAATATAGAACTATGAAAAATTCAAAGCAAGGTAGAAGAACTATGAGAGATATTAAATCTCTGTAATTTTCTTCTTGAAATGATTCAAAGATTATCTAAATTTCGTTATTTTTTGAGGATATTTTATCCAAGAAAAATACAGAGTTATCATAAAATATTCAGTATGCAATATACTATTATATTATCTATTCTTCTTGATCTCCGCTCCGATCTCGCTATTCGCCTTACTGAGCAACAATCCACCCTCGAACAAGCGAAGTCAGAAGTCGAGAAGAATATAGTAGGAACGCCAGAACTACTCGCAGTCTCGGAATTACAAAAAACCAGACTCGATAGACAGATCGAACAATTCGAGGAGTTACAGAGAGTGCTCATGCGGGTATAGAAATGATACATGAGGAGATTTTTGCTATTTATTGGTAAATATGATATTCTTTTTGGGTATCATTTTTTTAACTTTTCTCTCCTATGGAAACTCAGACATTCGGACTTCTCGGTCAATACACCAATACACTCTTCGGTATTGGTGGACTACTCGCGATTCTTTGTATTTATTGTATCTCGACATACAACTCGATCATCAATACAAAGAATACCGCTAATGAAGCATTCTCAGCTATCGATACGGTTCTACAAAACAGATACAATCTCATCCCCAATCTCGTAGAGCTCGTGAAGCAATATATGGCTCATGAAGCAAGTCTCATGAACAAGGTATCAGAGATGCGAGCACAACTCGTATCAGCTACAGACAAGACGAGTACAGATCGATTCGCCAAAGAAAATGAGCTCCAAGCAGGTATGAAGTCAATTTTTGCGATAGCAGAGAACTATCCAGATCTCAAGGCAAGTTCTAACTTCCTCGAACTCCAGACACAGTGGAGTGAGATGGAGGATCGTCTTCAGGGTGCTCGTCGTGGATACAATGCAGCAGTCAAACAACTCAACAATAGCAAAGAGATGTTCCCATCGAATATAGTTGCGAATATGATGACTCTGCCGACATATACGATGTTCGAGGCGGATGAGACGGCACGAGTAGAGAAGATGGATGCAAAAGCAATGTTTGCTGCATAGTCATATTCGCCTATTATCACCAATACCAATATGCTTACTGTGGATGTATCATCAATTCCAGAATTAACTAAAAAACTGGGTCCAGATGAAATTATTTGATTAAATAAGATTTTTACGGATCCAGTTATCCTCGAAGCATTAGAAGTAGTAGAAGCAAGAAGAATATTTTTAAGAAATATTGGCATAGGTTTTTTGCTAATGCTACTGGGTGCAATAGTACTTATATGCTGGAAATTTACTGAAAGCAATACAATATATGAAATAATATTTTCATGATTTTTTAATAAAATTGGAGACATAATATGATTAAGCTTCTCAATATGAATTATTTGTAATATAATTATCAATGTTTATGACATTAGGAGATCTTTTAAGCAAGAACTATTAACCAATGTATTCCCTCTATTTGGTCCAAATTTTCTTTATAGTACTGATAGTAAGTATTCTTTTGATGTTCCATATGAATTATGGTTCAATATAGTAAAACAAGTTTCATATTCTACACAATTTCAAATAGAAAATATCCAAATAAATTCTGAAGAATATTCCTATTGAAAAGGTAGCAAAAATCATTACTTTACCTCGAAGGTAGTATTTGATAATTTCAGAATTCCCACAAATACAAATATATATATTGATGAGGATTTTATGTCATGAGTAGACCTTAAAGGATTATTTTTATGAATATTTATTTGATTTCTGTGAATCATCGTCTCAGTGCACTATTTTTGAATTAAAGGGTTATTTTTAGGAATGATTATTTGAGTCATTGTATATTTTATAACCTCATGATACAATCGAAAACAAGTACATCTCGAAAATGTAGAATTCGAAAAGCTCTTTGATGTACAATCTGTGGATCAAGTTACAAGTCGAATGATAATCACTCCTGCTTTTATGGATCGTATGGTTACATTTAGCAAAAATACTGGTCGTAGTGGATATCAGTTTAAGTTTCAATCTAATATACTCTATATAGGGAGAAGCCTTTCTGAGGATTATTTTTGTATTTCAACAAAAAGAAACCTGGCAAATAATATCAAACATTTAGTGCAATTTTATATCGATACCAAAGAGAGTATTTTGCTTATCAAAGAGCTCAATCTTACCTATTTATCAGTACAAAATATAAATACCAATAACAAATAATCTATGTTCAATATCGATTTTGCATTGCTGCCAGAAGCCGACAAAAAGAAACTGAGCCCAGAAGAGATCACGAGTCTCAATGGGCTATTTGCTGACCCAATCATCCAGAAACAACTCGAAGACATCGAGGTACAACGCAAGATACGACAAAAATGGAAGTACGTCATATATGGAGTGTGTACTATTCTTGCTGTTGTACTCTCACTATTTCTTGGTCAGTGAAATATTGTAACTGGGTTTTTCTACACCATTGGTTCTGGAGATGACTCATTCTCCCCAGTCATATGGTCCACGATTATATCGTATTCTATCGGAATGGGGTACCTATATCAGCGGTTCTCATCAAAAATAGAAATCCCACTCAAGATGGAGGTGCTGACTCGGATGTGTCCACTCCTCTATTCCAAGCTCCAATATAGTCATGATGAAAAATATTCCTTTAATGAGCTTGATCTTCTCAGGGAGAAAAATTTCCTCTCTTCATATGATAGTCTCGACCGTGTAGAGGATTCTATCTATTTTGATGTAGAGAAAGATGGCAAACAATTCTCGGTCAACTGATTTGAGGTAGAGACCTCAGAAGTACGAGGAAGTGGGAAAAATCGAAAACGAGTCACGACGAATCATTGCTACCTTATGAAAGCAGTATTTCCAAATGCCAGAATTCCACTAACAAGCGATCTCTATATAATACATGACCAAGCGGATGGATGAAGTGGATCAAATTATATTTGGCCAATATTATGAGCAATCTTTAGTAGCTTTTTTGGATTTATGTTCATAGCAGGGATAACAAATCATCTAACGAGCTCATTTTTTATGAGCATAGTAATTGGTGGAATTACCTGATATATTATTCATCACTTTCATAAAAAATCTCAAAATACAAATCGTGTCCAACTCGAAAATATTGAATTCGAAAAGCTATTTGATGTAAAGTGTGAGGATCAAGTGACGAGTCGTATGATCATCACCCCAGCATTCATGGATCGGATTGTCTCGTTCGTGAATAAAACTGGTAATCAATATGAATTCCTCATGCAAGGAAATACGATGTATATCAAGAGGCAAATCCAAGGGAGCTATCTCGAAGCTGGAACTGAGAAAAATATGCTCACAAATGTAGCAGGATTCACACAATTCTATACAGATATGCGTGAGATCATCCAATTCTCCTATGATATGAATCTGATGTATCTCTCCAAAACTGATACTACCCAGAGTATTTCATCTGGACTCATGCCGTCACCAATCACTCCGATTGCATTCACAAAAATAGGTGCCAACAAATCCTCATTTTTGACTGGATTCCTTTCGAAGGTATTTGTCAGAGCATAGAATCGGATAATCGATATGAGTATCTATACCAGTTGGCTCGAGAAAATAAAGTAAAAAATATGCAATATAGAAAACCGACTAAAGCTGAGTATGCAATTATAATGAAAGAAAATCATTTTTCGGATTTACTTTTCCAATGAATGTCAAAATTCATTCAACCAGCAGGAATCTTGCTCTTTTGGACAGCATGATTATGTATTCTATTGATTGTTTTAACTGTATTAACGGGAGAAGATATATTTCTCACTTATATTACATATGTATGACCGTTTATGCTATGTATTATAGCAGTAATACTCATACCTATTTTTATTGTTATTATTTTTTCTAGCTACCTTATGAGATCATTGATATGAGCATCGTACCTTTTTCAAAAAAGCAAAGTTATCGTTGAGCCTTTTGATCAGATCATAAAAAAAACTAAACATATTCATACACTTATTAGCGTTATATATCGAATGAATAAATTCATATCTCTTTTTTTGGGAATAAAAGCAATCAACAAAATAAATATGTATCTACAAAAAAATATAAGTGATCTAATGAATTTCCTCATCGACCTCCGCTCTGATCTCGCCAGTCGTCTCACCGAACAACGACAGATCCTCGAATCCGCAAAAACTGAAGTCGAAGAGAACATCACAGGAACTCCAGAGCTAATCGCCGTATCAGAACTCCAGAAAACGAGACTCGATAGACAGATCGAGCAATTGGAGGAATTACAGAGAGTACTTGTGAGAGTGTAGGGATTTGGAGATATGAGATAGTTATGGTAGAGTGGAGATAATTAAGTAAAAAATTATGAATAAAGGTAATTATAAATATTCTATTTTGAAAGATAGGAACATTGTTTCTTTTAATTCAATACTTATTAATTGATTAACGTGGTTATGATGTTTCGGAACACTACCGCTCATGTTTATCTTTGAATCAAAGTTTTGAGACAATCTCATCTGATCTCTTATAACGATATTAGGACCAGTATTGGTTTTTACCTTTATCTGATATATACTTTATCAACTAAGCATTCTCCCATTTAAGATAATGGAAAACCTATGGAATACTGGAAAAAAACTGGCTTTACTAAAGCAATATGGACAACAAAGAATATTAGACTTTCAAGAAATTTATAATCATGGGAAAGAAGTATACAAAATCAATAAGAGTCTTTTATTTCTTAGAAAGACTTTCTGATGACTTCTAACCAAAGAAACCATTTGATCTCTTGAGAAATTTTTTATAGAAACAAGCCGTAATACCATTGCTGTCCTTACTGATCTCCGCTCCGATCTCGCCACTCGTCTCACCGAACAACAACAGATCCTGGAGTGAGCCAAATCAGAGGTTGAACAGAATATCACAGGAACTCCAGAAGTGCTCGCTGTCTCAGAACTTCAGAAAGCAAGACTCGATCGCCAGATAGAGCAATTCGAGGAGTTACAGATGGTATTGGTGAGAGTGTAATTCGATATTTTACTTGACAATATATTTATATTGATATATTATACGAATATAATTTTTAATATTGCAATATATGTCATGAGGACACGATAGTCACGGACACGATGATCACGCACCAAAAGCCTCATCATGATGAGGTGGATGAAATAGCCTTATTGGGGGAGTTACTACAGCAATTTCTGATATGCTTAGTATAGGATTAGGTCTGTTTGAAAAAAATAATCACTAATTAAGGCATAAAAAATCCCGAATGCTCGGGATTTTTTATGCCTTAATTCTATAGAACCTGAGTGAGTTCTCATATACGACTCGCTCGATCTCCTCGGCTGACTCCGTCCTGAGTTCGATGAGCTTCTCTAGGACATATCGCGTGTTACTCGGCTCGTTGACCGTACCACGGACGGCTTGTGGCGAGAGGAACGGAGCATCGGTCTCGAGGAGGATACGAGAGAGTGGGAGCATCTGAGCAGTTGATTGTACTTGTTCAGATTTTTTGTATGTGAGTATTCCTCCGAAAGCAAAATATATCTCGTCTGAGAAATCCATCAACTTTTGAGCAAATGCAGGATCTTCAGAGTAGCAGTGTATCACGGCTCGATTGATACCATTCTCGATCATGAAATCCGCAGTCGCATCCCTCGCATCTCTTGTATGGATCACGAGTGGGAGATTATATCGCTTCGCGAGATTCCACTGTAGGATCCACCACCGTTTCTGATTCTCGATCTGTTGTTTGGCAATATCTGAGAGTGCATCCATATCTATAGCCACATTGCCACTATCCGTCCCATCGAGATAGTGATGATCGAACCCCGTCTCCCCTATTGCGACGACAATTTCTCGATTCTCGGCAACCAGTTTTTCGAATTCACATATCTCCTTTTGACTATCTCATATCTCTTGGTTCTGAGCGGTCTCAGGGTGATGCCCGACAGTCGCATAAAAAATCCCTGGAAATCTATGAGCCAATGTAATCGCCTGAGTCGAAGTCTCTATATCACAGCCGATCTGTACTGCTTTGGTGACTGATTTTTGACTCATATTCTCTACGATATCGTCGATCCTCGGGAGCATAGTATCCCAGTAGCAATGTGAGTGTGTGTCGAATATCATAGGAAATAAAGATAGTGATGGGTGATGGGATGGGGACTATTTATCGGATCTCATATACCTGACCCGTCGTATCCACATAGGCAGGTCGCCCACGATAGAGGAGGAGTGCTCTGATATCGAGTCACTCTCGAACCACTCGACTCTCCCCTGTT
>JAYTJD010000152.1:0-8053 GCA_043731405.1 Candidatus Altimarinota bacterium | reverse complement strand
CTAAAAAATACACTTCGGAAAAACACCCGATTTTCAGAGGAAAAAATACTGCAAATTTTGGAGTGTTTTTGCTCAGATTTTCGAGCTGATTTTACTGCAAAATATCTGAAAATCAATCGTAAAACTATCAATGATTGGTATATGTATATTCGATATGCCATATATTGGCATCAGGAAGAGGAAAAGAAGCAATTATTCTCGGGTACAGTAGAAGTAGATGAATCCTACTTTTGACCAAGAAGAGTGCGAGGAAAACGATGAAGATGAGCAGGAAATAAAATCAAAGTATTCTGAATTCTTGAGAGATGATGAAAGGTATATACCGAGATAGTTCCTAATTGCGAAGCCAATACTCTACTGCCAATCATCAGATGAAAAGTAACCCTAGAAGATACCATAGTCAACTCAGATGGATGGACAAGCTACAATGCTCTGGTAGATATCTGAGCTATGAAACACTACCGAGTACACCATAGCAAGAATGAGTTCGCTAGAGGCAAACAACACATCAATGGGATGGAGTCATTTTGGAGCTATGCAAAGCGAAGAATGGCTAAATCCAATGGCATTAGAAAGGAATATTTCCTCTTACACTTGAAAGAATCTGAATTTCGGTATAATTGCATGAGAACATGAACCGAAATGAAGAAAATTTTGATCAAAATACTCAGAAAATTTACAAATCAACTACCCTAGACCCAAATTTATTTCTCAGTCACTTACAGGTTCGTAAGCTCCTTTCGAAAAAATTTTTCTGCCTTGAAATTCTTAGTTTTTGAGAAATCTCGAATATCTCAAATAGCCCTATCGATTATTGTCAAAGGGTTTTCTCTATCTCACTTTGCTTTTGCTCGGGCTTCTCATATTATGGAGTCGTCTATTTTTTATTATTCTCTCCTATGTTCGGTAAAACAGAATCCTGCACAACGAGTTGTGTCACTCCTATTCTCCTCGGTGTCCTCATCGTCCTCAATGTATTCGGACTATTTCTCCTCATGGGGAACTCGTTCTCACTCCCTGCGAGTATCTCGGTAGATCCTATCGGAGTCAAGAAGGCTCTCCTCGAAATTGAGTATTCAAAAGTCGGAGGTAAGGCCAACTATGATGTCATGACTCAGGCACAAAATCTCTCGGTCAATGATCCACAGAATCCATCCAATATCGAGGCTATGAAGAAGTATATCTCGACATTTGGTAGTTGAGCTAAGGCACCTACCGCAGCACCTGCGGTCCCAGCAAGTGGTGCAACTATGACTCCAGCTGAGGTCGCGACTATCCTCTCAGGAGCATCTATCGACGGCAACAAGTCAGCAGATATCATCGCGATCGAGTACTCTGATATGGAGTGCCCGTTTTGTATCAAGCAGTATAGTGATACCAAGATCCAGGAGTCACTCCGGGCTCAATACGGAGACAAGGTGGCATTCGCATTCAAAAATAATCGCGGAGTCAATCATCCAGGAACAGAGGCGAAGGCACTCGGAGCACTCTGTGCCAAAAAGGTCGGTGGAGACAAGGCGTATGCTGGATTTTACCATGCTATCATGGATGGTACGAAGCAGGGTGCTGTCTATCCAGTATCAGGACTCCCTGGTATTGCTAGCAAACTCTCACTCGATATGACCAAGTGGCAGTCTTGTGTAGATAGCAAGGCGACTCTCGCAGGACTCGAGGCTGAGACAGCTGAGGCTCAGAAATATGGGATGGGAGGTACCCCAGGGACACTCCTCCTCAATGTCAAAACAGGGAAGTATACAACTGTTGAGGGTGCCTACCCATTCTCATCATTCACAGAGAAGATCAGTTCTATCCAATAGTCGGTTATCTACAAAAATCCCATCCGATTGTTCGGATGGGATTTTTTTATTTGCGTCGCCATTCACTGGAGAATGTATTGGAGATGGTATCTCATTTCTTGTATTCGAGGCCAAGAATCTGATCAGCATAAGTGACGAGAATATACTCATCTGATCCAGCTGACTCTATCGGCTCACCTCTGAGGTATCTATCTAGTCATCTCTCATCTGAAATGGTATAGTGAGGAGTACTCATCATATCGAGGTATCTCCATGCCCGATTGCTCACCATGAATCTGCCATGGTCCACCACTCCGATCTGTTCTCCATATCGCATGAGGAATACACGATCTCTGATTTGTGTTCCTGTTTCGTCATTTCGTACTGCTAGTATCTTGCTCTCATGTTCATAGAGAGTGACTCACTCTTGGATTTTCCATGGAGATATATTGCCTCGGAATAGTCGGAGCTCTTTGTTGTTTGTTATCTGGAATTTAGGTTCCGATTTTTTCCATGATTTCTCTCCTATTTCAGATAGATCGTGATCTGTATTGTCTCAGGATGTTAGTGATTCTAGTTTCCGGATTTTTGCTACAAAAAAACCACCCGTTCCATCGATATGAGGCCAGAATTTTTTCTGGAAAATGACCTCAAACGCATTTCCATACTTTTGATACATTGCATTGAGTACTCATTCGTTCTCGATCAGATTGAGCGAACAGGTCGAATATATCATCTCACCTCCGACCTTCAGTGTATGGAGTGCAGCGTCAAGGAGCTTGGTCTGTAGTCGGGCAATCTCTCGGATATTTTTGAGATGCCAGTGCCTCACTGCATCCGTCCCCTTGAATAAAGTTCACTCTCCGCTACATGGAGCATCGAGGAGTACTCGGTCGAATATCTCATCATGATGACGATAGAGTTGTCCTGGATAGAGTGTGATCCCGATATTACTACTTCCCATGCGTTCCAGATTTTGTAGGAGCTGTGGGAGGCGTTCGCGAGTTGGCTCGTTCGCTATGATAAATGAATTTGGATAGTATTCTGAGAGTTGAGTGGTTTTTCCGCCAGGGCTCGCTGCTACATCCAATATGAGCAAATTCTCCTCACTGATCACAGAATTCGCAAGGATATCGACCGGGTGAGCTGCTGCGAGCTCCTGAATATAGAAGTTGCCCAGAAGATGATCCATAGAAAATCCGAGTCGTCTCTCGAGTGGATCAAAGTCTAAGCGACGATCCATCGCAAATACTCGATCGATCGGAGTAGGTGTGAGGATCCATCCATCGGATTCTAGATTGTTGCGTACTTGTTCCTCTTTGCCAGGTTTGATACGGATCGTACGAAGTATCGGTTTTTGTATTGCCGTGAGGAACTCCTGTAGTTCTGTCTCGTTATCCTGGAAAAAGTTTTCTCGAAAGTAGGTGATGAATCGGTCGTTGATCATAATATTATTCTATACTTTTGTAACCAAAAGTATCAAAAGTTCTTCTTTTGGTTTGTTCGTTTTGGATTCTGTTATCGATTGGTTTTCGAAAATTTCAAACTAGGGTACATCTGAAATTTTTGCGAAAACTGCATCGACATAATCGAAAAACTCTCAAAAAATAAAGAAGCAAATGAGGAAATAAAAAGCTGAAAAATTAGTAGAAACTATGGAAAAATTTAAAATTGAGCTCGACTCTCCCGATCGAGGTCTCGTTCTTTGAGGAGATTTTTTTTCTCCCATTTTTTTCGTCATTTCGCCAGAGCGACCCGCACCTTGAATATATTACCCTTCGAGTAAATACTCACGGGAACGAGTGTGGCACTCGTCTCTTTGACTTTTTGTCCGATTCTCAATATCTCCTTCTTCGACATGAGGATGAGTCGTTCTCGCTTGGGATCTACGATGACGCCAGTCGATCACTTGTATTCGGATATATGAGATCCAACGAGTACTGGACGACCTGAGTGGAGAGTGATATAGGCTCACTTGAGATTGGCACTCCCATTGCGTATACTCTTGACCTCACTTCCCACGAGTACTATCCCAGCCTCAAACTCCTCGATGACCTCATAGTCGAATAGGGCTTTTTTGTTTTCGATGATGACCTGGTTTGCTACGCTTCACATGGGCGGGATTCTACTCGATTTGTTATAAAAGTCTACTTTTTGATCAAAAATCATAAAAATAACTTGTCAATATAAAAATATGTGCTAAGATACCAGTATGAGAATAATTCAAATATACATAACTATCATCTTCTGACTGATCATCAGCTCTCTAGGGACGAGCTATGCGAGTGAACAAAAATCAGAAGCGTGAGAAACCTGAGAAATGCATACCACACAGCATCCACCACATGATCATCATGAGAATGATCATATCAAAAAACTCGATGAGAGTATGAGACGCAAGCGAGAAGACGAAGAAAAATCCCACTAAAGAGTGGGATTTTTTGTTAAGATTGAGCTTACAGCATATTGCACATTTTTGATTATATCCTCATTTGCATCAAGAATTCCTAAAGAAGTGAGTGTATTGAAAAAATTTGGAAGATTATCATAGTGTATTTCAGGTACTTTAGTAGAGTTAGCACGAGATTTTTTGATGCAACTTTCTTTTTGTCGTCGTATCCAAGTGTTCCATTTTTCTACATGTTCCATTGTATATGGTTCATGAGGTAGTCCTAATATTTCAATATTATGAAAAAAAAGTCATAGATTCATTGGATCTTTTATGCTGAGTCATTGTATTTTCTCAGTGATATGTATTCTGAGAGCCTTCTTCTCACTTTCTGTAAAAACTAGCTCTGCAATATTCGATGTAGGTAGTCTATTGCTCGTCATTGTTCGATGAAATAAGGGGATGTGGCTATTGTAATATATTTCACTCTTTTGAGCAAGTTTTTGATGACTTGTATTTTTTTTTCCTCAGGTATATGGTCGAGTTCAGGAGCAAATATATCGAGATCCAGATTCAAAACGCTGTTTTCACTCGGGATATAGTCAATATACTCATCGATCTGGTACTCGTTCTCGATGCGGATCATATTCCCGATGAGCCCAGTCTCTATCGCTGGCAGGATATAGTTCCCGACATTGCAGGACAGATTGGTAAAATCCCAAGCATACTGCTCATCTGCTATTGCTTTCTCTAGATCGAGTTTATGTTCATTTGCCCAGAGATCAGAGTGTTCATCGATATGTATCAGCTCGCATCCTTGATTTATTTTTCACTCTCTCACAGCATCGATCCAGAAATAGAGGGCATGATTGTGATTATCGAATACCACCATATTCTCACTGAGTTGTACAAAATTCTCAAGCCCCACACAAGACTTCAGTTTCCCATCCTCAATCTCATCAAAAACGATATCCGAACCCACTCTTACATCATCAATAGTTCAGTCTATGAGGGTTGGTATAGTGACAATAGGTGATTGCCCATATTTCGTCGTTCTCTCATCCCATGCAAATGCATTATTGCCGAGATTTTGAGTGAGGAATTGTTTATTATTGTAGTGCATCGATGGACTGGATTACTATCTCGAATACCTCATCTGGAGTCTGACTACTCGTATCGACGACGACATCGTAGAGATCCATATCATAGATGTGGAGCCCATAATACTTCATATAACGTTCGTTCTCACTTGCTCGTCTCGTCTCGATATTGGCAACCGCATGTTCTATCGTCTCGTGTGTCTCGACGCCCTGACGAGTCGCATCAGCAAATATACGATGAGCCGCCTCGAGTGGAGTTACCGTGAGGAATATCTTGATACCATGAGGAATAAAATGAAACGCAAGTCGACCGTCGATAATAAAATTGTCTTCCGAATTTCCAAGATCTCGTTGTCTGTCATCGAGGATCGCATCTATCACGCCGTTGTCAGTCTCAGCTGCTTGATTGAGATCTATGATAGATATGTCTCGCTCCATAGCCAGCCCTCGCATGAAGTCTCCTGTCGAGTATCGCTTGTACCCATAGTGTGCTGCGAGTCTGGCTCCGAGAGTACTCTTACCTGCTCCGTGATGTCCGCCGAGTGTGATGATCATATGATGGATTATAGAGAAAATATATATTTTGCAACTATTCTTGTATCTTCCATTTTACCACTTCTTCATCTGATATTTTTCCGAAAAAATCAGAACCAAAATAGAGTCACTCACTCGATCGACTCTGAGGACTACCTGATTTGGTTGTATAGAGAAGTTCTTTTCTCAGACATTGTGTATCGAGACATATTGGGATCTGCTGGAGTCCTATTGGAACTGGAGTCTTCTTGGATGTTATGATCCCACTTGCCATCATATACTCAGCGATTCCTCGCCAGATAGGCCCTGCTCCACTCACACCCGAGACATCTCACATAGGAGACCCGTCACTATTGCCTACCCAGACGCCGATGATCGCATCGGGTGAGTACGAGAGAGTCCAGTTATCTCGGAAGTCGGTACTTGTACCAGTTTTTACTGGTAGGGGTATACTCGTTCCCAGTATGCTGGATATCCCGAATGTGCGTGATCGGTTCCTCGGATCTGCGAGTACCTGAGCAATCTGCCAACTATGCATATCGGTCATATGGAGTAGAGACCTGTATCCCTCTACGATATTTTCCATCGTGAGCTCGACCGTCCCGAGCGATATCCCATAGCCATAGTATCCAGCATCATGATCCAGATCGAGACCATGGCTTCGCAAAAAATCGAATACCACAGGAATCCCGAGAGTATCCGTGAGTCTGACTGTTGCTGAGTTGAGCGAGTTGCCGAGTGCCTCACGCAGTCGGATCGGGCCGTATGACCTCGGACTGTAGTTCTCTGGAACAAAATATTTGCCAGCCTCACTTGTCTCATATGCTGTGCGATCATCGAGGAGATAATCCTCTGTATCGGCTCATTTTTGCAGTGCGAGGAGATAGATGAACGGTTTGAGTAGGGAACCCACAGATCTCCGTCGAGTGATCATATCGATCTGCTCTCAGGCTCCCACACTCCCGATATAGGCGAGGATCGTGTCTGAGCGAGGATCGGTGATATAGATAGATGCATTGGTGATATTCTCTCGCTTGAGTCCTCAGATCACTCCTCTTGTGATACGCAATGACTCGTTCATCAGTCCGCTATCTATAGTGAGTGAGAGATTGACTGTATTTCATTCACAGAGATCTGATGGGATTTTGATAACCCATTTTTTCAGAGTATTCATATACCCACTACAGTATCTATATAGTTCACTATCTACTCGAGTAGTGAGTATAGGAAAAGTGTCAATATAGGGTTTTTTCATTTTTTGTTCGAGATGCGTCTGGGTTCATTTTTTGCCTATTCGATCACTGATTCTCGCTCGATAGGCGAGTACTGTATCTCGATTGGATTCTGATATATTTGGGTACTTGAGCCTCACTATAGTATCGAGTATCGTGTCATCATCGGGATTGCTCCCTATCACCGCCTCGATCCCATAGAGCCCATTGCCCATATAGACGGCTCCAAGATACTTGCGGAGGATATCATCCTTGCTATATCTCTGTTCTATTATGATCGCTGCAGTCGCTTCTTGGAGCTTCTGGATGATGGTCCGAGGGGCACCACTATAGTATGCGTTCTTCGTATATTGCTCGGTGATGGTCGATCCACCACGCACTATCGTTCCAGCTCAGAGATTTTGATAGAGACTCGCGATCTTGGCCGTCAGATTGACCCCATCGTGTTGCCAAAAACGAGTATCCTCGATCTCCACGATATTCCTCACGAGATCGGTCGTGAGAGATCCAGAGTAGGGCAGCGAGTAGCCTCAGGTGCGTCACTTGTCAGTTATTATTTTTCAAGTTCGATCTCTGAGTATGAGATGACCATAGGTTGTATTTGGGTTTTGTGACACTACCTGATACACATCTATCACAAAAAAGGCGACGAATACAAACATGACAACAGATATGAATAGAATGATTTTTTTCACGAGAATCATCATATCCACAAAAAATCTTTTGACAAATACAATATTTCGCTATAATCGCCTCACTTCTATCGGAGACAGTAGGTTGCTCACAAAGCATAAAAATACCCTACCGAGGTGGACAGTTAGATCATAGAGCTTAGAACTTAGTTATTAGATCCCAATCTAAATCCTAAATCCTAAATCCTAAAATCTCATTCTGTTCGTACGATATGTGCGGATTTTTTTTATCCCAAATATTGTCAGTAGTATTATCTCTCTAATCATCATCCAATATGGCTGTTACAAAAGCAAAAAAAGCAGAACAACT
>JAYTJD010000151.1:0-3224 GCA_043731405.1 Candidatus Altimarinota bacterium | reverse complement strand
GAAACAGTTGTACCTTGGTATCCACATAGTTGTCCATCGTCTTGTGGAGATCGAGATGATCTTGGGCGATATTGGTCAGGACGGCAGCATCATAGCGGAGTCCGTGGACCCGATGATAGTATATAGCGTGAGAAGATGTCTCGATCACGGCATATTCGCAGCCCGCCCGCTTGGCTCTCGAGAGAAAATCCCACATATAAAACGGAGATGGGGATGTCATCTTGGTATTGTTCTCCTCGATTTCACCATCGATCATCATATTCACGGTTGAGAACATAGCGACTTTTTTTCCTGCCTTCTGGAGACCTCGGGCGATCAGATTGGTAGTAGTAGTTTTACCCTTAGTTCCTGTGACTCCGATGACGATCATATCTCGTACAGGATTGCCTGAGAGCCAGAACGCGATCACTCCTCGTACGTAGTGATAGGTGATCCGGAGTGGGGAGTCGAGGGCGATGAGATGACGAAGATAGGCGAGCATAGTGTGGAGAAAAGAAAAAGACCCTTGAATTTTATGAGAAAATGACTATTATTCAAATAATAAATGCGGTGTCCTGATATTTCTGCTTTACATTTGTACTTTTTCACTGTTCTACCCCTTAACCCTGTATCCATATGCCAAAACTCACCATAGAAACAGGAGAGGATAATGAGATCCTCCGTAGCGTATCTGATACTATCAAGCCAGCAGAGCTCAAGCAATATCGAGCACTCGCAGATGGTATGATCAAACATATCAAAAATCCAGACAACGGAGGCGTCGGACTCGCAGCTCCTCAAGTCGGAGTCAACAAGCGACTCATCGTGGTATCTCTCATGAAGACCTATGATGATGAGACATACCGTACGATCGCCATGGTCAATCCCGAGATCATCGAACACGCAGAGAATAAGGTAAAATGAGAGGAGTGATGCCTCTCAGTGCCAGGTGAGACGGGTGATGTCGAGAGATGGGAATGGGTGAAGGTATCATTTATCGATCCTGAGGGTCGCAAGTACGCACTCCGCCTCGAATCTCTTGCTGCTCGGATTGTCCAACATGAGATCGATCACCTCGATGGAGTACTTTTTACAGATATAGCGGACAACATCCAATTCAACGCAGATACAAATTAGTAAGAAATTACTTACTTTGTAGCTTGATTCTCCTTAGAGAATCTTTTTATATCTTCTTTAACGCATAGTTTCTCTGATGAAAAATATCGATATACATTTCTGAATTCGTGATGATCTCAAAAAGAAGCTCGCAGGTAAAAGTATGTTTTGAAAAGAAGATTGTCCTTTTTGTATTGATCTCAAAAACAACGAACGCGTACTCTGGAAATGAGAACATTGGACAATCATATACAATCTATATCCCTATACACATTGAGCTAAGCATCTGATGCTGATACCTATTCGCCATGTATGCTACTCTCATGAGTTATGAACTCTTGAATACTCTGATTTACCAAATGTATATGCGTACATTAGAGATTTTTATGGTGATATCCCCTATTTTTCTTTCACTCGTGAATCACTCGGCGAAAGGAGTATAGAACATGTGCATACACATTTCATCTCTGGGCAACTCAAAAGAAAAAATCTGGTTGATATGCTCAAGGAACAAGGATTTGAAACAAGTGAATAAATAGTGAACTTTCATCATGTTATTTTGGCTCTACAGAGCAAAAAATAGTGTGCAAACAGCACACTATTTTTTCTATTTACCCTATTTTTTACATCTTATATTCATTTTAAACGCACTAACTCAAGGTCGAGCTCTGTCTTAGAAAATATTTTTTGCCCTACAGAGAAACGACTAGAAATATATTCCGTATCCATACCAAGCTGATAAATTTCCATATCTGTTTTTTCACGAAGCTTGTTGTAATCAATAGACCCAGCCGCTCCTCAAAGTGCTCCAACAGCACTACCGATACCAATAGCCTTTAAGACAGGTAGTAATCCTATTTTATTAGTTGTTGTACCCGCAACTGCAGCTCAAAAAAATGCTCAGCCGCCTAAGGGAGCAATAACATCAGATATATGGATTTTCTGTCATAGTTTCATTGCATTATCCTTAACGTCAGAAAAATTCAATTCTTCTGTATAGCCAGATCTCTGCATAAGAGAAATAAATAATGTAATATTTTTTATTTCAGATAAGTTCGGAGCAACGTTGGGTTTTTCTTGAACCGACATAGCATCAGGTTTTGATACTATACCCTCAGCAAGTGCAGAAGTCCCTAACAGAACTGCTCATGTTAATCCAACCGTACGGAGAAAGCCTCGACGATTAACATTTATACCACTATCATTATTTATACTTGTTCACATAGACGTATTTATTTAAAAACTAAATGTGAGAGCATATTACCATATATTTTTATATTTGTCAAAAATATAGCCATACAATTTACCACCCCGTCTTCAATTTGCAAGTCTAGACCCTTCTACCTCTATCCCATCTTCTCCACATTCATGAGGAGCATCCGCTTGTCACCTGCATATCGCATATTCTCGAGAGCTCGAACGAGTTTCTCGAACATCTGGAATTGGCTCGCACCCTCAAATATGAATGCATTCCCTTCGAATTTCATCGGATCGAATTCGGCAAATACTTTTGAGCTAGAGGTTGGGACGACTGGGACGACACGATGTTGAGCGAGCTCTCAGACTGGGATAGTATCAGTGAGTGAGTCAGTGATCCAGACATCCGCACCAGCTATACTCATCTGATCGATAGTTGTGATCAGCGTCACTCAGATCGCCTGACATGCAGTCTGCATGAAGATGAGTATTTCATTATCCTGTATATAGGAGAGCACCGTAGCTCGAGTTCCCTTCGGGAGTCAGAGATGACGCAAGAGTATTGCCCTAGATTCTTCTTTCTGATTTTTAGGATTATTTGGCATATTTGTTTTTGTCTGAGAGGTATTACAGATACTCTATCATACTCTCGGGCAAAAAGCGAAAAAACAATATTGACGAGTAATATTTATATATTTTTAGTATGCAAATAAATTGGATTTTTTGTATTTTTTGGATATAACTGGGCACATGAATACTTTTTGGTCAGATCTCGCCGCTCGTGGGCCTATCGCAGCTCTCGCTCCGATGGATGGATATTGTGATAGTCCCTATCGCCAGATCGTGAAAAAAATTGCCCCAAATACGGTGGTATTTTCGGAGTTTTATTCGGCGGATGGTCTCGTCCACTCCAAGGAGCTCCAGAGACGAGC